>JADHWH010000046.1 GCA_016783555.1 Candidatus Omnitrophota bacterium
CGCCATGCCTTTTTTATTAAGATACTTAGTAATTGCGCTAGCCAAGGTGGTCTTTCCGTGGTCAACGTGACCGATCGTCCCTATATTTACGTGCGGTTTAGTGCGTTCAAACTTTTCCTTGCCCATGGTTACCTCCTTTCTGCTTCGCCGAGCTTTTGTTAGATGTAAGCTTGGCTACGCAGAATCTGCTGGTTTTAGAATTCTCCTTTGATAATCTTATCCGCTATATTTTTAGGCACTCCCTCATAAAAGGAAGGCTCCATTGTATAGGTTGCACGCCCCTGGGTTAAACTCCTAAGGGCGGTTGCATATCCAAATACTTCACTTAGCGGAACATAACCGTCTATTACTTTTGTGTTTCCGCGGTGCTTTATCGACTCAATCTTTGCCCTGCGGGAATTTAAGTCTCCGATTACATCACCCAAATACTCTTCAGGCGTCACTATCTCCAGCAACATAATAGGTTCTAACAATATCGATTGCGCCTTTTTTAATCCTTCGCCGAATGCGATAGACGCGGCCATGTGGAATGCGATGTCAGAGGAATCCACTTCATGAAAAGAACCATCAGTAAGAGTTATCTCTAAATCTGTTACGGGATAATTCGCCAGGATACCGTTTCGGCTTGCGTCTATTATGCCCTCTTCGACAGCCGGTATATATTCTCTTGGTATGGCGCCCCCTATTATCTTGTTGACAAAAATTAACCCCGAACCCTTTTCGCCGGGGGTCATCGTTATTACGCAATGTCCGTACTGCCCCCTTCCGCCGGTCTGCTGTATGAATTTACCGACAGATTTCACCTTTCTGGTTATAGTCTCCTTAAAGGCGACATGCGGCTTGCCGACATTGGCGCCGACGTTGAATTCTTTAAGCATGCGGTCTATCAGGACTTCGAGATGCAGCTCTCCCATGCCGCTTATCAGGGTCTGACCCGTCTCATGATTATAGCTTACGCGAAAAGTGGGATCTTCAGCCTCCAATTTCTTAAGCGACATACCGAGTTTATCGCGGTCTTGTTTTGTCTTCGGCTCGATCGACATAGATATGACGGGCTCTGGAAAGTGTATCGATTCAAATATTATCGGAGCCTCTTCATCGCAGATGGTATTACCTGTTGATACGTCTTTTAAGCCAACGGCAGCTGCGATATCTCCGCATGAAATCTCCTTGATAATCTCCTGTTTGTTGGCATGCATCCGGACTATCTTTCCTACTCTCTCGGTCTTTTTCGTGCTCGAGTTATAGACGTAAGAACCGGATTTTAACGTCCCCGCGTAGACCCTCAAAAATACAAGTTTCCCTACGTAAGGGTCAGACATTATTTTAAAAATAAAAGCAGAGAATTTTTTATCCGCGGGACCGCGCTTCTCGGCCTCATTTGTGTCGGGATTAAGCCCTTCCGTCGACGGTACGTCTATCGGTGAAGGTAGATATTCGCAGATGGCGTCGAGAAAATAATCCACGCCTTTATTCTTCACTGCGGCGCCGCAGAATACGGGAACAATTTTATTTTTTACGGTCGCTTTTCGCACCGCCGCCTTAAGCTCATGGGGATATATGCCGGCATCGTGAACGTATTTGTCCATTATAAGTTCGTCGACCTCGCCGAGTTTTACTATGAGATTGTGTCTGTATTCGCTGGCCAAACCTTTGACGCTATCCGGGATTGTCTTACTCTCCTTCGATTTACCGCCCTCGCCATCTTCGTAAATTACGGCCTTCATCTCTATAAGATCCACAAAGCCTTTAAAATTGCTTTCACTGCCTATAGGTAATTGCAGGGGGAGCGGATTTGCTCCAAGTTTCTCATGTATCTCTTTTACGGCACCGGGGAAATCTGCTCCGATCCTGTCCATCTTGTTGATAAGCGCGATCCTGGGTATCTCGTACCGGTCGGCCTGTCTCCACACGGTCTCTGACTGAGGCTGCACGCCGCCAACCGCGCAGAATACTACGCATGCCCCATCGAGAACCTTAAGCGACCTCTCGACCTCTGCCGTAAAATCGACGTGACCCGGCGTGTCTATGACGTTGATCTTGCGGTTTTTCCAAAAGCATGTAGTGCACGCCGACGTGATTGTAATACCCCTCTCTTGCTCCTGCAGCATCCAATCCATGGTTGCGGTTCCGTCATCGACTTGGCCAATCTTATAGATGCGGCCGGTATTGAACAGTATCCTCTCGGTAAGCGTAGTCTTGCCCGCGTCAATATGCGCAACTATGCCGATATTTCTTGTTTGTTCAATAGGATCTTTCTTCATTATATTAGTCGCTTTTTCTTCGAGAACATCTACTGTTATCATAACTTTCTATAGCTACCATCTCAGGTGCGCAAAGGCCTTATTGGCCTCTGCCATTTTATGCGTGTCTTCGCGCTTTTTTATGGCCGCGCCTTCGTTATTATAAGCGTCCATTATCTCTGTCGCGAGTCTCTCTTTCATCGGTCTTCCTTTTCTTGAACGGGCGAAGTCTCTCATCCATCTTAACCCTATCTCTGTGCCGCGGTCTTTCTTCACCTCAATCGGGACTTGGTATGTCGCGCCGCCGATCCTTCGCGGCTTAAGCTCTAACAGCGGCCTGGCATTACTTATAGCCTTATCCAATATCTCAAGCGGCTCTTTATCCAGTTTTTCTTTTAAGATAGTGAAGGCGCCGTAGACTATCTTCTCCGCCTTCGTCTTTTTGCCTTTAAGAATCAGTGTGTTTATGAATTTAGATACGAGCACGCTGTCATATTTCGGATCAGGTAATACGATTCTTTTTTCTGCGCGTCTTCTTCTCATGCTAATCCTCGTAAATTATTTTTTCGGCCTCTTCGCTCCGTATTTTGACCTGGACTTTTTCCTATCGGCAACGCCGCTGGTATCCAGGAGTCCTCTTATTATATGATACCGCACGCCTGGCAGGTCCTTTACCCTGCCGCCTCTTATAGCTACGATTGAGTGCTCCTGCAGATTATGGCCCTCGCCCGGGATATAAGAAGTAACCTCCATACCGTTTGTAAGCCTTACCCTGGCAACTTTACGTAATGCGGAATTTGGTTTTTTCGGCGTCTGTGTCTTTACCTGCAGACAGACCCCCCTCTTCTGAGGACATTCCATAAGGGCAGGGGACTTGGTCTTCTTTTTAAAGCTCTTTCTACCGTATCTCACTAATTGGCTTATTGTCGGCATAAGTTATTTTTCACCCCGTTAGACCTCCTCGCCTCGCTAGACCTCCTCACCATCTAATACATCTCGTGAGTTTTGCTTTCTTAAGAGGTCTAACGGGGTTTACCTTTAGTCTCTTTTTTGTTTTTGGGTTCTTTTTTAGCCTTCGGCGCCTGACTCTTCTTAGTCTCTTGCTTCTCTTTTTTATCTTCTTTAGCCTTCTCTTTCTTTTCTGCCTGGGGCGTGGGTTTCTCCTTCTTTTCTTCAAATACCTCTCTTTGGACCTCGGTATTTTTATACAGCGGAAATCCTGTGCCCGCAGGGATAAGGTGCCCCATAATAACATTCTCCTTAAGGCCGTAGAGCCTGTCTCTCTTGCCGCTTGCCGCCGCTTCTGTTAGAACCCTTGTTGTCTCTTGGAAGCTGGCTGCAGAGATGAAGCTCTCGGTCGTTAAAGAAGATTTGGTTATGCCCAGTAATATAGGCGTTGCGCTGGCGGGTTTTCCGCTTTCTTTTATGACTCTCCTGTTTTCATCCTGAAATTTGAATTTATCGACCTGCTGGTCAATTAAGAAATCTGTATCGCCCGGGTCTTCTATCTTTACCTTCCTTAGCATCTGCCTGACAATCGTCTCGATATGTTTATCATTTATCCTAACACCCTGCAGCCTGTAGACCTCCTGCACCTCATTAACTAAATACTCCTGCAGTTTCTTGTCCCCGCTTACGCTTAAGATGTCCTGAGGCACAACGGGCCCGTCGATTAACTGCTGTCCCGCTACGACCTTATCGCCTTTATATACGTTAAGGTGTTTTCCGTGCGGTATTATGTACTCTTTCTTCATGCCGGTAGAGCTCTTTACAACAACGCGGCGCTGCCTCTTTTTTGATTCGCCAAATTCTACGGTACCATCAATTTCGCTTATAATAGCCGGGTTCTTGGGCCGCCTGGCCTCAAATAACTCTGCCACCCTCGGGAGGCCGCCGGTAATATCTTTCGTCTTCGTAATTATGCGCGGCATCTTCGCCAGAACATCGCCAGCGGATACTTGCTGCTTATCATCTGCTAGTATATGCGCGCCGGTGGGTATAGGGTAAATTGCCAGGACCTCTTTTCGTTCATTCATTATGATTAGATGCGGATGGTAGTCGCCCTTGAGCTCTAATACGACTTTTCTTGTATGCTTCGTCGTTGCGTCTACTTCGCTGTGTATAGTAATCCCCTCTTTGATGTCTTCATACTTCACAATGCCGGTGACTTCTGTAAGAATCGGTGATGTGTAGGGGTCCCATTTAACAAATATCTTGTTTTTATCTACATTCTCATTCTCTTCGAATAAGACGTTAGCGCCCTGCGGAACAGCGTGTCTCTCTAATTCTCTGCCGGCATCATCGTTTATGCTGACTTGACCGTTTCTGTTCAGCACGATGACGCCCTTTGTGCCTTTGCGTTTCACGGTCTTTAGGTCGTGGTACTTCATTATGCCTTTTGTTTTAGACTGTATATAGGACTGCTCTATGATCTTGCTCGCGGTCCCTCCTATATGAAATGTCCTCATTGTAAGCTGCGTGCCGGGCTCGCCGATCGACTGGGCAGCTATAACCCCTACCGCTTCACCAAGCTCAACTATCTTTCCGGTAGCGAGGTTCCTGCCGTAACATTTGCTGCATACACCATGCGGCGTCTCACATGTAAGGACACTTCGAATCCTTATCTTTTCGATGCCTGCCAGCTCAATCTTTTCCGCCTTCTCTTCCGTAATCTCTCCCCCTGCCTCTGCAATCGCGGTATCGGTGATTACGTCCACAATATTGTCAAGAGCGACCCTGCCGATGATCCTCTCTTTTAAATTTACAACTACCTCATCCCCTTCGATTATTGCGCCTATCGAAATACCATTTAGGGTGCCGCAGTCTTTTTCCGTGACTATAACATCCTGCGCAACATCTACCAAGCGCCTAGTCAAGTATCCCGAGTCCGCGGTCTTTAACGCGGTATCGGCCAGCCCCTTCCTTGCGCCGTGCGTGGATATGAAGTACTCTAATACAGTCAAGCCTTCCCTGAAATTGGCCGTGATAGGGCTCTCTATGATCTCCCCGGAGGGTTTTGCCATAAGGCCGCGCATACCCGCCAATTGTCTTATCTGTTGTCTTGATCCCCTTGCTCCGGAGTCCGCCATCATGAATACAGGATTAAAGGAGTCTAAAGACCTAAATATATGATCCGAAACCTCTTCAGTGGCGTGGGTCCAGATATCTATTATCTTGTTGTATCTTTCACCCGATGTAATAACGCCCTTTTTATA
Organism: Candidatus Omnitrophota bacterium; assembly: GCA_016783555.1. Classification (GTDB taxonomy): domain Bacteria; phylum Omnitrophota; class Gorgyraeia; order JABMRJ01; family JABMRJ01; genus BS750m-G22. Next base: position 5,459 of record JADHWH010000046.1, read on the forward strand.
CTGATCCTCTATCTTGGCTACTTCTTGTTTGGCGTTCTTCAGACACGTCTCTTTTTCCCGCGGTATCTCCAGGTCGTCTATGGACATGGATATACCCGCTGTTGTAGCCTCTTCGAAACCGCATTCTTTAAGTTTATCCAACAAGTCGACAACGGTCGAATGGCCGAAGATATTGCTACAATCCGTAACAATCTTACTTATCTTTGACTTATCCAACGTCTCATTCACATACGGCATGCCTTCAGGCAGTAGATTATTGAAGATGATCCTGCCTACAGTTGTGTCTATCAGCTTTCCTTTTATAGAGACTTTTATCTTTGCGTGGATGACGCACTCCTTATCCTGGTATGCCAAGATAACTTCTTCAGGAGAAGAAAATATCTTACCTTCGCCCAATGCGCCTTTTCGCTCTTTAGTAAGATAGTAGATGCCTAAAACGATGTCTTGAGAAGGAATAGCTATAGGCCTCCCGTCGCTCGGTGAGAATATATTATTTGAGGATAACATTAATATCCTCGTCTCCATCTGCGCCTCCATCGACAAGGGAACATGGACCGCCATCTGGTCGCCGTCGAAATCCGCATTGAACGCTGCGCATACCAGCGGATGGATTTTTATGGCCTTACCTTCTATTAAAAGGGGTTGAAACGCCTGTATTCCAAGCCTATGGAGGGTCGGCGCCCTGTTCAGTAAGACAGGGTGGTCTTTAATTACTTCATCTAAAATATCCCAGACCTCGATCTTGGTTTTTTCTACCATCCGTTTGGCGCTTTTTATGGTATGGACAAAACCGCGTTCTTTTAATTTCTTTATAATAAATGGTTCGAATAATTCGAGCGCCATCCTCTTAGGCAATCCGCATTGGCTTAGTTTAAGTTCAGGCCCTATCACGATTACGGAACGCCCTGAATAATCGACGCGTTTACCCAAAAGATTCTGGCGGAAGCGGCCTTGTTTGCCCTTCAACATATGGCTCAGGCTCTTAAGGGGCCTGTTGCCCGGCCCCAAGACCGGCCTTCCGTGTCTGCCGTTATCCAAGAGCGCGTCTACGGCCTCCTGCAACATTCTTTTTTCGTTGCGTATAATTACCTCGGGGGCCTTAAGCTCGATTAGCTTCTTTAGTCTATTATTTCTGTTTATAACTCTTCTATAAAGATCGTTTAAGTCGCTTGTGGCAAACCTGCCGCCTTCAAGGGGAACAAGGGGTCTTAGATCAGGCGGTATCACCGGCAGGACTTCTAATACCATCCATTCCGGCCTGTTGTTTGAACGCTTAAAGGACTCGATAATCTTTAATACCTTCGCGAGCTTCTTCTGCGTCTGCTCTGATTTAGAGGCCTTGAAGTCTTTTTGAATATCTACGATTAATTTTTCAGGGGCGATATCCCTAAGGAGGTCCATGATGGCCTCAGCGCCCATCTTTGCAACAAAATTCTGGGCGTAACGCTCCTTATATTCACGGTATTTATCATCTGTAAGAAGCGTCTTCGGCTTAAGCGGTGAATTTCCGCTTTTTATCACTATATACTCTTCGTAATATATTACTTTTTCAAGTTCTCTAATATTCATTTGTAAAAGGTTTGCCATTCTTGAGGGCATCGCTTTAAAGAACCAGATATGCGTAACAGGGGTAGCCAGCTCTATATGCCCCATCCTTGCGCGCCTTACGTTGGATCTGGTAACCTCTACGCCGCATCTATCGCAGATTATGCCCTTATGTTTTATCCTTTTATATTTTCCGCAGTTGCACTCCCAGTCGCGCGTCGGCCCAAATATCCTTTCGCAAAAAAGACCGTCTTTTTCGGGCTTAAACGTCCGGTAGTTGATAGTCTCGGGCTTCTTGACCTCGCCGCGGGACCAGCTGCGTATAACATCAGGGGAAGCGAGCCCCAATGTTATAGAATCAAATCTGACCATCTCCTCTACAAAATCTTTCTTCACCCCGTTAGACCTCCTCGTATCCCGTTAAACCTTTTATCATAGTTCTTATTGTAAGGTCTAACGGGGTTCACTTATATAGCTCCTCTTATTTTTTGTCCTTTTCTTCAAGTTTTTTCTTTTCGAGTTTTACATCCAATGCTAGACCTTGAAGTTCTTTTATGAGTACGTTAAAAGACTCAGGGATCCCAGGCTGTAATGCGTTTTCTCCCTTTACTATAGATTCGTATATACGGGTACGGCCGACTACATCGTCACTCTTGACCGTAAGAAGCTCCTGCAGTGTATATGCCGCGCCGTATGCCTCTAATGCCCATACCTCCATCTCACCGAAGCGCTGGCCGCCGAATTGCGCCTTGCCGCCTAGAGGCTGCTGGGTTACCAGAGAGTATGGACCGATTGAACGGGCATGCATCTTGTCATCCACCAGGTGCGCAAGCTTCATCATATATATATAACCGGTCGTTATCTTCTGGTCAAAAGGCTCTCCGGTAAGGCCGCAGTGCAGGGTTGTTTTTCCGTCAATCGGCAGCCCTGCCTTTTTTAATTCTTCTTTTATCTCTTTTTCCGTTGCGCCGTCAAAAACGGGAGAGGCGAATTTTAACCCCAAAACCTTCGCTGCCCAGCCCAGATGGGTTTCCAATAACTGACCGACGTTCATTCTAGACGGCACTCCTAACGGGTTGAGTACTATTTCTATGGGTGTCCCGTCATCTAAGAACGGCATGTCCTCTTCCGGTAATATCTTCGCTATAACGCCTTTATTTCCGTGTCGGCCGGCAGTCTTGTCGCCTACTGACAATTTCCTCTTTGATGCCACATAGACCAGCACTTTCTTTAAGACGCCCGGCGGTAATTCATCGCCTCTTTTTATTTTATCTATCTCCCTTTCTAGTTCATATGAAAACTCGCGCAGTTGGGCATTTAACACTTTGGCCGTCTGCCTCGCCTCTCGTTCAGCGTGAGGGTCGTTGGGTATCTTTAGGTCTTCCAGATCGCATCTGGCGATCTTCTTCATATCCTTCTTCTTTATGGTCCTGTTCAACGGAACCAAGACCTCTCCGGTATCATCATCCAGAAGGCTTGCGCTAATCTTCTTGCTGATAAGAAGGCGGGATAACTTACGGTCCCTCTCGTCCTGAATCTTCTTTATCTGCTCCTGATATTTCTTGGTCAGTCTTTCTATTTCTTTAAGTTCCTTGGTCCTTTCCTCTTTGTTCCTTGACCTTGTCTCTCTACGTGAGAAGACTCTGGTATCAACAACAATACCTTCAATGCCGGGAGGCGTTATCAAAGAAGCGTCCCTTACATCGCCTGCCTTCTCGCCGAAAATAGCCCTTAGGAGCTTTTCTTCCGGGGAGAGTTCTGTCTCAGACTTCGGGGCCACCTTTCCTGCTAATATATCGCCCGGGTGAACCTCTGCCCCTGTTACTACTATCCCGGTAGAATCCAAATTTTTTAACGCCTCTTCGCTTACATTCGGTATATCCCGCGTAATCTCTTCGTTGCCTAATCTTGTTTCGCGCGCCTCAATCTCGAATTCTTCAATATGTATAGAGGTGTACATGTCTTCCTTGATAAGTTTTTCATTAACGAGTATCGCATCTTCAAAATTATAACCCCTCCACGGCATAAAGGCGACAAGGACATTGCGCCCCAGCGCCAGCTCTCCGTCTTTCGTGGCTGTACCGTCAGCAATAACCTGGCCTTCTTTTACCTTGTCGCCAAGCCGCACAATAGGTTTTTGATTTATCGATGTCGACGCATTGGACTTCTCATACTTTCTTAACTTATATACCTTGCTGCCAACGACTATTTCATTTGATTGTACCGCATTCACCCGGCCGTCATTCTCGGCTATGACAACCGCGCCCGAATCTCTGGCGGTCTTGTATTCCATTCCTGTGCCTATTAAGGCGGTCTCTGTGTTTAAAAGCGGTACAGCCTGGCGCTGCATGTTTGAACCCATCAGGGCCCTGTTTGCATCATCATGCTCTAAGAAGGGAATAAGGCTTGCCGCAACGCTGACTAACTGCCGCGGAGAGACATCCATATAGTTTATATCTTTAGGGCGGACTTTCGGGAAGTCGCCTTTGTATCTGCACAATACAAGGTCTTCGGTAAATTTTCCGTCTTTGGTTAATTTTGAATTTGCCTGCGCAATGACGGCTTTGTCTTCAAGGTCAGCGGAAAGGTATTCTATCTTTTCAGTGCCCTTCCCGTTTATCACCTTTCTATAAGGCGATTCTATAAAACCATATTTATTTACGCGTCCGTATGTGCTCAGTGACGCGATAAGGCCGATATTGGGGCCTTCAGGTGTCTCGATGGGGCATATCCTTCCGTAATGTGAGTGGTGGACGTCGCGGACCTCAAAACCTGCGCGTTCACGGCTTAAGCCGCCCGGCCCCAAGGCGCTTAGTCTTCTCTTATGTGTAAGCTCGGCCAAAGGATTGGTCTGATCCATGAATTGCGAAAGCTGCGATCTTCCGAAAAAGTCTTTTACGATGCTTGCAATGAGTTTTGTGTTTATAAGATTATGCGGCATCACGGCATTCAAGTCGTAAATATTCATCCTCTCCCTTGCAGTCCTGTCCACGCGGGCAAAGGCTATGCGAAATTGGTTCTGTAGAAGCTCACCGATGCGCCTTACCCGGCGGTTGCCCAGATGATCTATATCATCGGTCTCGCCCTCTCCGTTTTTAAGCCGCACCAGATACTCAATAGCTTTTATCAGTGTCTCCTTAGTTATAAGCCTTGAGCTCAAGGGCACGTTCATATTCAACTTTCTGTTTAAGACAAATCTTCCTACTTCTGCCAGGTCGTATCTCTTTGGATCGAAAAAGAGCCGATTAATAAGCGCTTGAGCGCTCTCATGAGTAGAGGGATCGCCCGGCCTTAATCTTCTATAGACGTCAAGCAGCGCTTCTTCTCTAGACTTCGTATAATCCTTCTCGAGCGTCTTGTGTATTTCCGGGATCTCTTTTTTAAAGAGGCTTATGGATCTAATGCCCGCATCCCATATTTTTTCTGCGGTCTCTTTTGAAAGTTTTGTATTTTCTGTTGCTAGTAAGTTCTTATTTTTGTCCTCCACGTTCTTGGCCAGTATCCTGCCGATGGCTTTCTGCAGCTGGGCTGAGCGTGTTAGGTCAACCTTGTCTACGCCGCTGAATGCCTTCAATACGTCTTGATTTGATGAATATCCCAATATTCTTAATAGTATCGTAGCCAAGAATTTTCTGCGCCTGTCTATATAGACATGCAGCACATCATTCACATCGAATTCAAATTCTATCCATGCACCGTGGTAAGGTATGATCCTGGCCGAAAATATCTTCTTACCGTTAGGATGCGTGTTCTCTTCGAATGATATACCGGGCGAACGGTGAAGCTGGCTGACGACCACTCTCTCGTCGCCATTTACGACAAAGGTGCCGGTGTCGGACATAAGGGGGATATCGCAAATGTAGACTTCCTGTTCCTTGGTCTCTTTCTTCGACTTAAGCCGGATCTTTGCTCTTAGAGGGGAAGCGAAGGTCAGCCCTTTACTTCGGCACTCTTCTATACTGTATTTCGGGGTCCCGATTATGTAATTGACATACTCCAGGCAATACTCTTTGTCGTTTGAATATATAGGAAAGGTCTCCTCGAAGACCTCTTCCAGACCTATGTTCTGACGTTTTGCCTTGGGTACTCCATATTGCAGGAAGCCAGAGTATGAGCGCAACTGAATGTCGAGAAGATTTGGTATTTGATATATCTCTTTTATCTTCGCATAACTCTTACATTTTAACATAGATTATTGTTCTCCTGCCGTCATTGCGGGCCCTCATGCCCTCCGCAATAAATTCGGCCTTACACCTTACGGCCTCATTTATTTCAATTCAACCTTTGCGCCTACTGCCTCAAGCTGCTTCTTTATCTTTTCGGCCTCTTCTTTGGCCACGCCTTCTTTAACCGCCTTAGGCGCTGCTTCAACCAGGTCCTTTGCCTCTTTCAGGCCTAACGTTGTCACTGCGCGGATCTCTTTAATTACCTGAATCTTCTTATCGCCTACGCTGGTAAGCACAATGTTGAAGGATGATTTTTCCTCTTCGCCGCCCGCCTGTGCTGCGCCCGGAGCGCCCGCTGCCGCTGCGACAGGGATCTGTGCGCTCACGCCGAATTTATCCTCCAACGCCTTGACCAAATCGGCCAATTCCAGAACTGTCATAGACCCGACACTCTCAATAATCTCTTTCGACTTCTTAGATACCTCCGGTTCCTGCGGCTTGAGCTCTTTTGTCTCTGTAGCTTCTTTCTGTTTGTCTGGTTTCTGTTCTTCCGCCATTGTAGCTTCTTTCTGTTTGTCTGGTTTCTGTTCTTCCGCCATTTTTAACCTCCCTTTTTGTCCTTGATTGCCTGCATGACATAGACTAAGCTTTTTAGCATATTCCCGAGCAGAAAAACAAATCCGCTTATCGGGGATTTCATGCCGTATGCAATTCTTGCTATCAATTCTTCTCTGCCCGGTAAAGAGGCAAGGAATTTTATTCTGGCCATATCTATTATGTCGCCGTCCAGCAGCCCGCCTTTGATTTTCAAGGCTTCGTGGTCTTTGCTGAACTTCGATATTATCCTCGCCGTCAGAATGGGGTTGTCTCCGCTTAAGACCATTCCTGTGTTGCCGTTGACGAATTTCGCCAAATCTCCGAGGCCCGCGCTCTCCAGGGCTATCCGCGCAATGGAATTCTTTACGACAAGGTATTTAGATGAAGACGTCTCGAGCTGTCGCCTGAGTTCATTGACCTCGTCTGCCTTGAGGCCGATATACTCACTCATATATATATCAGAGCTGTTTTTTAAATCCCCGGCGAGCTCTTTTGTCATTATCTCTTTCCATTCGCCGATCTTTCTCTCTTTTTCCATAATACCTTCTCTTGTTTTACGCTACCTTAGCGATATCTAATTTGACGCCCGGGCCCATGCTGCTCGATACCGCAATACTTCTTATAAACTGGCCCTTAATACTGGCTGGCCTTGCAGACGAAACAGCGCGAATGATACTGAGGGCATTCTCGCAGAGTGCCTTCTCTTCAAAAGTGAGTTTTCCTATCGGCACCTGAATATTTGTCTGCTTATCCATTTTAAACTCGATCTTCCCTTTCTTTACCTCATCTATTGCGCCTTTTATATCTTCTGTGACAGTGCCGGATTTAGGGTTGGGCATCAGGCCGCGCGGCCCTAATATCTTACCCAATTTTGAAATCTCTCTCATCATATCAGGGGTTGTTATAGCGATGTCAAAGTCGCACCACCCGGACTGTATCTTCTGAATAAGATCGACGCTTCCGACATATTCTGCGCCGGCCTCTTTCGCCTTTTTTTCATATTCGCCCTTACATAGAACACATACAGTCTTTTTCTTGCCTGTCCCATGCGGAAGGGTTACGCTACCCCTCACAGGCTGTGATGTCTGTTTTGTATCGACATTAAGTTTTATCGCAAGCTCTATCGTCTGATTGAACTTTACCTTAGGGGTGTTTTTAAACAGAGCTATTGCCTCTTCGATAGTATATCTTTTTTGCCTGTCTACGAGTTTTTCGAATTCTTTTTTACGCTTGCTGAGCCGTCTCGGCATCTTTATCCTCGGCCTCTTTCTTTTCGGTTCTTTTCTCGACCACTTCTATCCCCATGCTGCGCGCAGTGCCTGCCACAATTTTCATCGCCTGCTCTATGCTGTCTGTATTTAAATCAGTTAGCTTTATCTTGGCTATCTCCCTCACCTCATCATGTGTTACCTGGCCGCAGGATTCCTTTCCTGTTTCGCCGCTCGCCTTGGCTATGCCGCAGGCCCTCTTTAGCAATACAGACGACGGCGGGGTTTTGATGATAAAAGAAAAAGAGCGGTCCTCATAAACGGATATTACGACAGGCAGGGTCAAACCTTCCCGGCCTTTAGTCCTTTCGTTGAATTTCTTACAGAAATCCATTATATTTAACCCGTGCTGGCCCAAAGCGGGGCCTACAGGCGGCGCGGGATTTGCCTGACCCGCGGAACAATAAAGCTTGATCGTGGTCTTGATTTTTTTTGCCACTATACCTTCTCCACCTGCCAGTACTCCAGTTCCACCGGTGTCGACCTTCCGAATATGGCTATTATGACTTTCAATTTTCCCTTCGTCGGGTATATCTCCTCTACATTGCCGTTGAAGTTTACGAATGGGCCGTCGATAACTCTGATGCCCTCGCCCTTTTCAAATACGGTCTTCGGCAGAGGTTTCTCTTCCGCTTCCTCGGTATGTTTGAGTATTGCTTTAATCTCTTCATCTTTGAGCGGAACCGGCCTTGCGCGCGGGCCTATAAAGCCGCTTACGCCCGGTGTATTCTTGACGAGATACCAGGTCTCGTCATTCAGTTCCATTTCAACCAAAATGTATCCGGGAAAGAACTTCCGTTGAGAAATCTTACGCTTGCCTTCCCTTACCTCTGAAACCCTCTCTGTGGGAATGAGGATTTGGCTTACCAAGTCATCCTTGCTTTGATGTTTAATCCTCTTCTCTAAGCCGATCTTTACTTTCTCTTCGCTACCTGTCTGTGTATGTATGACGTACCACTGTTTAGCCATAATGCTATCTTAATAAAAGGTTTATTACTCTGGAAAAGATCAAATCGCATATACCGACAAAGACGGCTAATATCCCCACGCTTATCAACACGACAAGCGTAGAGCTTATCAAGTCATTCCTTGTCGGCCAGGAGACCTTCTTTAACTCGCCCTTTACCTCGTTTACAAATTGTGCGGCTTTGTTTGCCATCTTACTCTCTCTACCTCAAAAGTCCTTCGCATCCGCCTTCGGCGGATGTTGAGTTTACTGGCAGGCCTGGAGGGATTTGAACCCCCATCACGCGGATTTGGAGTCCGCTGCTCTAGCCAATTAGAGCTACAGGCCTATAGCCTTATTTAGTCTCTTTGTGATCAGTATGCTTGCGGCAGAATTTGCAGAATTTGCTCAATTCTATCTTTGTCTTCTGTTTTTTCTTGTTCCTGGTAGATGAGTAATTCCTATTTCTGCATTCTGTACATTCTAAAGTTATAATATCTCTCATCTTATTTCCGCCTTAAACATACATATAAAAAGACCGAGGTTCAAACCTCGGTATCTACTCAATTATCTCCGATACTACCCCTGCTCCTACCGTGTGTCCGCCTTCACGCACGGCAAAGCGGAGCTCTTTTTCCATGGCTATAGGGGTGATAAGCTCTCCCTCCACCTCTACGTTATCACCCGGCATGATCATCTCTGTGCCCTGGGGCAGCTTTACTGTGCCGGTTACGTCTGTGGTCCTGAAGTAGAACTGGGGCCTGTAGCCGTTAAAGAAGGGGGTGTGCCTTCCGCCCTCTTCTTTTGTAAGGACGTATATCT
>JADHWH010000047.1 GCA_016783555.1 Candidatus Omnitrophota bacterium
CTCGCGGAAATGCACCCAACATACACTTAACAACATAGCCGCCTTTTATGGTAAAATAAGAGACACAGGGGTAAGCCAAGCATTTCGAAGAACAAAACAGGCAAGGAGAGGGGATAAGAAGCTCGATAGGTTTCTAGTGAAGCTTGAAGAGACACTAAAAGTGTAGAGTGGAGACCTGACCCCTATTTCTTAATACATAAAAAGCTGAAAATAATTTCAGTTAACAGAAAAAATGTCGTTAAACATGAGGGGAATGATGATGCAGAAAAAATCAGTAGGTATAATAATATTAGCAATTTTTGGATTCGTTGTTGGAATATTTAACTTATGGAAGGGTATCGGCTATATAGGCTTTCATTTTGTAAGTGCAGTAGAATTTTTGTCGTTAGCCATTGTATGCGCTGTTTTAAGCCTCGGGTTACTTAAATTGCGAAAGTGGGCAAGAATAGCAACCTTTATCTTTTCTTCCTTAACTATTCCTCTATGTTTGCTATTAATATATGGTACCTGGCTCCATTTTGAAGGCTATAGACAGACTTGGGCATTTTGGCCACTAATTGAACTTTTCCCTTCATTATTATTTAGTCTCTGTGCAATTTTTTATCTTACCCGCCCCAAAGTAAAGAATTACTTTTATGGCGATTTCCGCGGAGATAATTAAAAAAAAAGGAAAAAAGGGTCAGGTCTCCACTCTCATAAAATAGGGACAGACACCTATTTTCTTGACACCAGTTCCTCAAAGTAATATGATTAATACATGCCACGAATTGCCAGAGCCGTTGCAGTAGAATACCCACACCATATAACTCAACGCGGAAATTATCGGCAAAAGATATTTTCTAGCGACACCGATTATAACAAGTATATATCTCTTCTAAAAGACGAAGCCGCACGTTATCATTTAACAATAACTGCTTATTGTCTCATGTCAACCCACGTTCATTTTATTGCAATTCCCCAGAAAGAAGATTCTATGGGAAAGGTGTTTAAATATGTAAATATGAAATATTCGCAATATTACAACAAGAAGCTACGCATAAGCGGCCATTTATTCCAAGGAAGATTCTTTTCATGCATAATGGATGAGCGACACACCATGGCATGTGCACGTTACATAGAAAGGAATCCCGTGCGGGCAAAGATGGTCAATAAACCGTATATATGGAAATGGTCAAGCGCAAAGGTACACTGTGGAATGAACAAATATGATGAGTTGAGGGTAAATAAGCTTTTTAACTATATCGAATATGACCAAAAGGGCTGGAAGGAATTCATAGAATCACCAGATAATCCCGATGAGGTAAAACAAATAAGAGAAAGCACCAGAAAGGGAAGACCCCTGGGGAGTAATGATTTTGTAGAAAAGCTTGAAGGAAAGCTTAATAGATTTTTAAGACTAAAACCAAAGGGCAGACCGAAGAAGAAGTAAATAAATAGGTGTCTGTCCCTATTTTTTAATAGCCGGAATTGATGAAGTAGGCAGAGGCCCCCTTGCCGGGCCTGTTGTCGCCTCCGCAGTCATAATCACCGACCTCAACTTTATCCATGAGATAAACGACTCGAAACAGCTCTCTCCCAAGAAACGAAATCTCGCCTACTCAGAGATACTCAATAACGCCATCATAGGAATAGGCATGGCAGGGGAGGATGTTGTAGATGCGATGAATATCCGGCGCGCTACAATCCTTGCCATGGAAAAGGCCGTAATGAATCTGGGCATAAAGCCAGATTTTCTCCTTATAGACGGCAGAATCAAGCTCAATCTCCCTTACCCGCAGAAACATATAATAAGAGGCGATTCAAAGTCGCTTTCAATAGCAGCCGCTTCCATTATAGCTAAAGTAACACGCGATACGCTGATGATGACATACCATTCCATATATCCTAAATACAGATTTGACCTCCATAAAGGCTACGGCACAAAGACCCATATGAAGAGGATAGTGAGACACGGCTTATCACCAATCCACCGCAAGACCTTCAGATTAAAAAAGTTATCAACATAAAATAATCTTTATAATAGAATCCTTAGCACGCAAAACCTCCGACTGCTAATTTATCTATAATAAAATTCCCTCGTTAGTATTTTAGAAACCCAGTTCCTCCTTTACGATTACGAATTTTTTCACTTCAGTGCCTTGACTTCTTAAAGATGTTCATGTATACTTTATATCACCCTGTAGTAAACCGTATTAATATATATAAAATATAACAACGGGTTTTGTATTCGAATTTTAAATTGCTCTTTAATAGCAATATAAGAACTTATAGCGGAGGACGCATTATGAAAGAGAATGTCATGACGGTCCCCGAACTGGCTAAGTACCTTAAGATGAAGCCGGTTACGATCTATAAGCATGCGCAAGGCGGAAAGCTACCCGGTTTTAAGGTGGGTGCGACCTGGAGATTCAAGCGCAGGTCTATAGACAAGTGGATTGCAGACCAAGAGAACGGCAAGGAAAATTCTTCAAGAGAATAATAAGCTGAGTACATACTACTCAGCTTTTTTATTATCTTATAAAGCTTTTAATATAATACTGTAAGTATAATAATCGATATTACGTAAAAGAAGATGTTAACATGAAAAATAAAATTATACAAAAGGTCGAGAACAGAGCTTTTCCTCGCATAAAGACTAAACTTTTAATAAGAACTCCCGATGGCGTTACAGGCGAGGTAGTCAATATGAGCGAAGGAGGTATCTGTTTTTCATTAGAAAAGCCTATGCGGACACAAAAATGCCCTGTAATTATCGAGCTTCCAACGCAACCCGTAAAAGTTGAAGTGCAGCTTAAATGGAATGGAGGAGAGTGCGATAAGGATAGAAAAAACTTTTACGGAGCCAAAGTAGCAACCTTTGATAGCACTGTAAACACAGCTCTTAGGAGATATATGGTGTCCAGACAATTTAGACATGCAGTAATAGGCATCAAAAAGAAAATTATCCGCAAGGAAATACTTAAGCTCGCCAAGAATTTTAGAGACTATCTTTTTAAATTAGCAGAATTATCCAGTCTTATAGAGCGGAAGAGAGTAAACCAAGAAGATATATTGAGACAGCTGACATCGTATACAAATGAGATAGTGCTAAAATGCGATGAGATGAAAGGGCGAATTAATGATAAGCTGATTGTTGATAGGCTTAAAAGTGATTTCCGGGCCCTGGTAGGTTCTTGGGCCTATAAGAGTCACATTGTAAAAAGGGGACTTGATAAGCCAAGAGGGTATCCAGGAGACTATAGGTTGATTGAAGTTATATACGACAAACAGGTCTGTTCGATAAAAGACAACTTAGGATATTATTTTGATCTGTATTTTTTAAATAATCCCTATGCTGAAGCTGTCCGGAATAGAAAAGATAGATTGCGGGATATATTAAAAGAATATCTAAGTAAAAGAGAAGGTCAGACGAAAATCCTAAACGTAGCATGTGGTTCTTGTCGTGAAATTAGAGAGCTTTTTGAAAATGCCAATAAATCCCTTCTAAAAAAAGATGTGAATTTTTTATGCTTAGATTGGGATGAAGATGCCCTTAATTTCTCAAGAGAAAAAATGAAAAATCTGGCGGGAAATATCGAGATTAATTTCATCAAAGAAAATGTAATGGTTTTTGTTAAAAATGACGAATTTTTCAAAAGTGCTGGAAAACAAGATATGATCTACAGCATCGGCCTTGCGGATTACATGCCGGACAGAATACTCAAGAAGATGATAAAGAATCTACTCAAAGGCCTCAATAAAGGCGGTAGATTCATTATCGCGCACAAAGACAAGGAAATAATTTTTCCCCACCTCCCGCCGGAATGGTTCTGCGATTGGGTTTTCTTCGATCGAAACGAAAAAGATTTAGTGAAATTAATTAAAGAAGTTGGCATAGATAACTATACTTTAAACGTTGAACGCGAAAAAAGCGGACAGATATTTTTTATTACGCTGACAAAAGAGAGTTAACGCCCATGTCATTTTTAGGTTTTACAGGTTTAATAAATACTGCAACGTGCATCTTTTTAGGGATATTTGTGTTACTTCAAAATAGGCGAAATATCCAAAATATCTCTTATTTTGTTTTGAACTTTTTCGTAGCATTATATAGCTTCGGTTATTTTTTCTGGCAGTTTTCATCAGATGCCACTACCGCCGTTGCGTGGTTTAAAATTTTAACAGTCGGCATTATTTTACTAAATAACGCATATCTTTTTTTCGTTTTTGTCTTTGTCAATATATTGCAAACGAGAAAAAAGCTCCTTGTTTCGTGTCTATTTATCAATATAGTGTTTATTGCGTTAAATTTTGGGAATCTTCTTTACACGAATCTTGTTCCTAGATATAACCTTGGATTTTGGCCAGTTCCGACAAGATTCTTTGGCATATATTTGTTATTTTGGTTTTGGCAATGTTTGTATGGTTTTTACTGGCTGCTAAAAGGCGAAAAGGCGGCTGAAGGCAGGCGAAAGCAACAGATAAGATATTTTAAAGTAGCTGCAATAATCGGTTTTTTGGGTGGGGCTACAAATTGGCCGATGTGGTATAACATTTATATCCCTCCCTATACTAATATATTAATCAGCTTCTATATAGGCATCGTTGCGTATGCAATCGTGCGCCATCAATTGCTGGATATCGAAGTTATTATACGCCGTGCCGTTGTCTTTGCGGGATTGTTTGCGGCTATATATGGAGTTTTTGCATTTTTTACTTTTTTAACTCAAGATATATTCCAGGGTATCACAGGAGGGAATAGGTGGTTTGCGCTTATACCGTCAATTTTCATAATCACAATTGCACTCCGTCCGTTGGAAAGTTTTCTTGTCAACGTCACTGATAAATATCTATTCCAAAAGAAATACGATTATAAAGAACTTCTCAGGGCATTTGCAGATGATGTCCTCTCTGTTATGGATTTAAAGAAGATTTTAAACGAAACTATCAATACTCTTATCAATACCTTAAGAATAGAAAATTGCGGCATTTTACTTTTAAACAAAGATAAAAATATATATGAATTGACTGCGTCAAAAGGAATTAAGAATAAAAACCTAACTTTTGATAGAGAGAGTTTATTAATATCGTATTTAGAAAGGTCAAAGATGCATCTTGAGAAGAATAAGCATTTACAGCAGATGGACGATAAAGGAACCATAAAAGAAGACATGAAAAAATTAGAAACAGAACTTGTCTTGCCTTTAGTTTTGCACGATTCTTTAATAGGCGCTATCACATTAGGAAGGAAGAAGTCAGGTGAACCTTATACACAAGACGATTTAGATATATTAATACCCCTCTCAAGGTCAGAAGCTGTAGCTATCAGCAACGCGCAGGTAATGGATGATCTTTCGAAGACTCAAGCAGAGGCCGCTCAGCGCGAGAAGATGGCTGTTATCGGCACATTGGCTTCGGGGATAAACCATGAGATTTGTAATCCGCTTGGTATTGCCCGCGGTCAATGCGAAGTATTTCTTTTGAATGCAAAAGACGGCCTATATGAGAAGAGATCCAAAGAAGAACAAGTTTATGAGGCTATGAGGATTATGGAAAAGGTAATAAAGGAGACTGACAGGGCTACTGCTATAACTAAGAAGCTTTCTAGCTTTGCCAAGCCAGGAACCGGAGATATAAACGAAGATGTTAATATTGAACAAGAGGTAGACGAGGTAAATACATTAGTAGGCCACGAACTTAAATTAGAAAAGATAGATTTTGTTAAAGAGATACCCAGGAACCTTACCAATATAAGGGCAGATCGTAAACAGATTCAGGAGATATTCTTCAACCTTATTAGAAATGCCGGCCAAGCCATAAATGAAAGAGGGAGAATTACTGTCAGGGCAAGAGAAGAAGACAAAAAAGTAGTAATTGATATTGAGGATACCGGACACGGCATATCGGAGGATAGGCTGGGACAGATATTCAATCCTTTTTATACAACAAAGGCACCGGGCAAGGGAACGGGACTCGGCCTTTTTATAGTTAAACAGGTCATTCAAAGAAACCGGGGAAACATATCAGTCAAAAGCAAAGTAGGAGAGGGGACGACATTTACGCTTGAGTTTCCTCAACCTCAATATCTAAAGATATGAATAAAGGTAGAATACTTACCATAGACGACGAAGCTGACTTTGTAGCGATTATTAAGAATTACTTCTCTCTACGCGGGTACGAAGTCTTTACGGCGGTCCGCGGCGTAGCAGGCCTCGATATCGTGCAGAAGGAAAAGCCGGATGTCGTCTTAATAGACTTGAAATTACCAGGTATAGATGGTGATCAGATAGTGCCTCAAATTAAGAAGCTAAACCCCAAGTCAAAGGTTATCATGATTACAGCGTATAAGGATGAAGGCCAGACAAAAAAGAGGGTGATTGAAGCCGGCGCTTATGCATACTTTGAAAAACCCATCGCTTCTTTCAAAGAATTGGAAGAGACCGTCAGCAAGGCGATTAAGGAGGTTGGATAAGATGGTAAAGTTAATGGTTGTTGATAATGAGCGAGATATATGTGACTTTGTGAAGAACTTCTTTACATTAAGAGGATACGAGGTCTTTACCGCTTTAAGTGGAGAGGATGCATTAAAAATTATTGAAACAGAAGACCCATTGATTGTCCTTCAGGATATCAGGATGTCGGGAATAGACGGCATAGAGACTCTCAAGGTGATTAAAGAGAAGAGGCCTAATAATAGAGTAATCATGGTAACTTGCATTGATGATCTAAGCAAGATGGAGAAGGCCAAAAAATTAGGGGCAGACGGCTACATAACCAAGCCCTTAGTATTGGATGACTTAGTAAAAGCCGTATCAGAGGCTGTTCATAAACTTAAACCCAATAAATAAAAATGGTAGAAAATATCAATAACGAAAAAGACGCATATACGTGGAAGGTCATTCATAATGATCTTGTGAATCATATACAAGAGAGGCCCCATTTTACGCCTTCCGGCAGGTTAAAGGCCAAGCAGAAGATAGATTATCGCCTGGTGATAGAAAATGCCTCGCGCAGTATGATACGCTTTAAAAAGCCTGAGCGGTTGATCAGGATGATTGTTAGGGTAATCACGGAGCAAGTCGGTGTGGATCACGCAGGCGTGTTGCTTCACAACGAAAAGAACAAAGCATATGTGCTCATAGACAGCAAGGGTGTCATCGGAAAAAAGATACCGGTAGGATATATAAGGATACCCGAGAAAAATGCGCTTATCGCAACCTTTGATGAAAGAAGATCTCTACTCTTAGATGAACGCGGGGTCCTCACGTACGATAATCTTAAGGCCATATTAAAGGATAAAGATTTATTAAAGAAGAACAATGAATTAAAAGAGAGAATCAATAAGATAAGAAAAGAGATGGAGTTAATAAGCGCTAACGTCTGCATTCCGGCATATTTTAAGAGAAAATTACTGGGCATTCTTGTATTAGGTCCGAAGATATCCCACAGGAAATTCGATAGAGACGAGATAGGCTTCTTTGTGACGCTCGCAAATGACGCCGCGATGGCTATAACGAACGCCCAGCTTATCGAAAACCTGCAGGAGAAGATAAGGGAAGTAGAGCATCTTTATGAGAAGGAGCATAGGTTATTTATACATACATCAATCGCGCTTGCCGCAGCTATAGATGCGAGAGATCCTTATACCGCAGGTCATACAGCGAGAGTGACACACTATTCACTTTCTATCGCCGATGAATTGGAGGGCCATAAGGAGATTAAGCAGTTTAACAAGTTTAAGGAAGACCTGCACATCTCTGCCTTGCTGCACGACATAGGCAAAATCGGGATCAGGGATAATATACTTAATAAAAAGAGAGACCTTACCAAGAAAGAAAGGGTCATCGCAATGAAACATCCGGAGATCGGAGCTGCGATACTTAGGCCCATCAGAGAATTAGGCAATATTATAGATGGAGTAAAGTATCATCAGGAAAGGTATGACGGAAAAGGCTATCCAGAGGGGTTAAAAGGCAGTAAGATCCCGTTAATGGCTCGTATTATATCAATAGCGGATACCTTCGATGCGATGACCACAGACCGTCCCTACAGAAAGAAGAGAAACATAGTAGAATCTATCCAGGAGATAAAGAAGAATTCCGGCACCCAATTTGATCCCAAAATAACCGAAGCCTTCCTCCGAGCCTACAAGAAAGGCAAGCTAGTTTAAGTCCTAACTCCTTATAATATAAATACTTAAAACCTTTTTAACAACTTTTATCAAAATATATTGATTTTTGGTATGTTTTAGGGAGAAGGAGGGGCTTCGACGCATATGAATTGTACTTCTTCGGCGCCGATGTTTTTAAAATTGTGGGGTAGAGAGGCGTTAAAATAGATGGAATCTCCCACGACTAAGTTATGTTTTTCTTCATCGATTTTGGCTTCAATTTCACCTTGAAGGACAAAGATAAACTTTTCTGACCCAAGTTTATTCTCATTTTTATCGGTTTCTCCGTCGGGCTGAATCTTAACCAGGGTCGGCATCATTTTTTTATCGAGAACTTTTGAAGTCAGTATTTCGGCTATAAACTTTTTCTTGTGGACGAAGACCTCAGTATGCTCTTTATCTTTTTTTACATCGACATCTTTTACCTTATCGTCTATGCCAGAATATAAGCGGGCGAGGGTAATGCCAAGGGCCTTACATATCATCATATGAGAATCGAGGGTACCCGTCATCTTTTCGTTCTCGATTCTGCTTAGAGTGGCGAGGGCTATGCCGCTTTTTTTGGATAATTCCTCAAGTGTAAGCCCCACATCCTGCCTCAATTGCCTGATCATGCTTCCAATCTTCATATCTCATCCTCTCTTATTCTCTATTACAATAAGTAGTTTATACCAAATTTGATAATTTGTCAAGGACTATTTTAATTTTTGTAAAGAACTAAGTTAACAAACTAACCAACTAACTTTTGTTAGGCTAACAAAAGTAGATTTTTTTGTAACCCTTCACAATATAGAGTGTTAGATAACTATTTAGCATTCATTAACACGTTCATACTTAACTATTTATCAAAAACCCTTGACAAATCGTCAAATATAATGTATACTTTAAGTGCTCGTAGAAATGGTTTAACAGTTCTTTTCTAGAGAAACAAAGTTCCTCAATGAAGTCAAGGGGTATTGAAGCATTGAGGATAAGCCGGGCCGCGGCGAACGAACTAGTTCAGGTCCGGCTTTTTTTATTATAATAGCTGTAGGGCAGGATTAAGCCTGCCCTACGAATGTAGGTCGCTGTTGAAATAGGAGTGGACATGCGCAGAATAAAGGAATATAATAGAAAATACTCACGGGTGCATATGCCTTTCACTATTAAGATCCTTACTTATAATTACAAAAGGCTCGATCCGGACTACTGCACCATTGCTGAAGGTGTCAATATCTCACCAGGCGGCCTATCCTTTAAATATCCTAAAGTCCTCTTTAATGGCGACCACATGCGAGTTCTAATCAGAGAGATAAAAGGCCTAAAGAGAGAAGAGATTTTCGCTAATGTCAGGATTATCTGGTCCGAGACAAGAGATATCCTGTCGAAGAAGTTCGGCGCGAAGTTTATGAAGATCACGCCTGATAAGAAATATAGGCTAATGAAGTTATTGAAAAATAACGGAGGGAGATAAAATGAGAAAGTTTATAAGTATTATATCAATTGCAGCCGTAATATTATTTATTGGCAGAGAAGCTTGCTTTGCCAATGAGTCCCCTTTAACCGGCTCATTTAACGCGACAGACTCAAAGAGCTCATCAAGAGCTGGTGAGGAGATATTATTTACTACCACTTATGAAGATCCTGACGGCGTCGCCGATCTCAAACACTGCTTCCTGGCTTTTTATCCTACCATAAACACTGATGCAGCACGACGTGTCTGGGTCTTTTATAAGTGCCAGACCAACCAGCTTTTCTTGCTTAATCCCGATACTGGTAGATATAAAGGCGGTTATGCACCCGGCTCAGATGAGACTATAACAGTCAGTACGGCCATATTAGACTGCGCAAAGACCAGTGTGGTAGACACAGATAAGAGAGTTATTACATGGGCCCTGGCCTTTAGAGAGCCGCTGGCAAATGAAAAATTTGATATTTATCAAACGGTAAGAGATCTTTCGAATGCACTCGCCAAGTATGTAAATAAAGGAACCTGGGAGGTTAGAGAGAATATCATACCTATTATAAGGTTCCAGGGTAAGCTCGGAGATAGTGACGAAGCCCCTATTGACGGTGAGTTTGCATTGACATTCAGGCTATATGACATTGAAGCAGGGGGCATCCCGCTCTGGGAAGAGGGGCAGACTAAGGACATAACAAACGGCCTTCTGGATGTAGAACTCGGAAGCGTAACGCCTCTTGATATACCCTTTGATAAGCAATACTGGCTTGGAGTGGAAGTTGAATTTGACGGCGAGATGACTCCGAGGTTTAAGTTGACCGCAGTGCCGTACGCGATCAGTTCTGAATAAATAGGAGTAATGTATATGTATATAAGAAGAATCTTTGTAATTACAACAGTAGTATCTTTAATTAGTTCCGTGGTTCTCGCCGAATACCCCGCAAGCCAGAATTACTCACTCAAGCAGCCTAAGATTGTTATTTCTATAGGAGAGTCCGCATCCGCCGGCTACTCTGTCACAGAGGTGATTATAGGCAGGTCCTTCGGCGGGAGCGCAGCGAGCCCAAGCTACAGCTTAACATTCTATCCATATAAGATGTCACTCATGGATATAATAGTAGTACCGCTCGATCTATCCTGGGAAGACATAATCCCGGGCCAGACCATCATAAACCTTAATAACAAGATCCTCGTAACAAATGCCGGAGATGTAAATACCACCTATTGGCTCCGCGTAGAAGACGCGCCCGACCCGAACTTGTGGCATGCCGGTATCGAGAATGGCGAAGATTATTACTCAATGCGCGCTATCTTTACCGATGAGGCGGTGGAGTCGGTAACAGAAGCTGATTTTGGACAGGACGATACTGTTCTCGAATCCGCGAATGGATCTACGATTTATGTGTTTGCCTCTGACATATCCTCAGAGAACGGCTACAACGTACCCCCGAATAAAAAGAGGGCCCTCTGGCTCAAATTCACGGCCCCATACATAGATAGATCACAACAATCCCAACACAACCTATTTTTAACGATCGAAGCCAAGGAGGTGAACTAAGATGAAGAAGGTAATATCCATGCTCATGATAGCAGCGATGCTTTTAACGAGCGCGGGATCAGCTTATACCGCTAATCCGGCGGTTGTCTCGATCTCTATAGCGATAAGCCACACGCTGGATCTGAACGTAACCGGTAGCATTGATTTTCCGGTGACGGATCCGATAGTGCCCGGTACGGCTAAGATTGCTGCGACCGCGTTAACTGTAGAGAACATTGGAACAGGTGTTGATCTTACGGTCACTCTGTCGGAAGTAGCGGTTGATGGATGGTCAACGTACTACCAGTTTGCGGCTGAAAGACCCACCGATCTTAATGACACCAACTGGAAGGCAGCGGCAAGTGTGCCCGGAGAGGTAATTTCTCACGGTACAGCCAATGCCAAGCAACTATGGTTTAAACTTGTGCCTCCGGATACTACACCGGAGACCTCGATAGGGCTTTCACTTACACTAACCGCAGCTATCGGGTAGAACTAGAAGCTGTTAATCTATGTCCCCCGGGGTGGTAAATTGTCCACCCCGGGCGGGCCACGAAGGTAAAGACGATGAGAAGACTAGCTATAATACTAATAGTAACATTACTATTGTGCCCGCGGGCCTTCGCCATTAATCCGACCACGGTGAATATAAGCGTGGCCGTAAACCAGAAGCCCGAGATAATCGCCTCTCAGCCCGCAGACGGCTTTATTATAACTGAAGGCATGACTCTGGAAATTTCTGTTACGGCAGACGACGACAATATAAGCGACACACTTATGTACCAGTATTACATAAACGGCGCTGTCGAGCAGGACTGGACCGAGAATAGCACTTTTCCATATAAACTAGAGAATAAAGATATCGGACTCAACTCTATATACGTAAAAGTGACAGATGGCGTAGAGACTGTGCCTACGGATACAGTAGAGATATACGTATTCCGCAGTTCACCGAGTTTACCGGAGTAATAGATGAAGAAGATAATACCTATATTAATATTGGCGATGTTTTTTACGGCCGGCCCGGCCTATGCCGAGGGCGAAGAGGCGGAAGCACCATCCAGCGAAGAGATGTCTACCGGTGACGGCATTGTCACCATGCTGGGCGACGAAACCCCCGACCCCACCACCGGCGTAGCCGGCTCCATAGGATTCTTACAGGAGTCCTTCCAGACAGACCTCGCCACAGGTGCGGCGACGATGTCGGTGGCCATCACAGTCCCGCCCGGCAGGAAGAATATGCAGCCCAAATTGGCCTTATCGTACTCTTCTAATAATTCAAATGGGGTCTGCGGCATGGGATGGGCGATCCCCGCTAATTATATCCAGCGCTCTACCAAAGACGGCATCCCGAGTTATGACTTGTCAGATACATTCCTGTTTATGTCGAGCGGATCAAACGCTGAGCTTGTGAATATAGGAAATAACGAATATAGAGCGAAGATAGAGTCCGCCTTCATGAAATACGTATATGAGGGCTTATCATGGACGGTTTACGATAAAACCGGCACAAGATATTTATTTGGCTCATCCGGTGCCTCAAGGGTCGCGAACGGCAGTAAAGTCTTCGCCTGGTATCTCGACAAAGTAATAGATGTTTACGGCAATTATCTTACCTATATATACGAGAAGGCCGCAGACGGCCAGATCTACCTTAAGGAGATTAAATATACAGGCGGGGAAGGCCTTTTGCCTGATAAGTCTGTAGTATTTAATTATGCGACCGGAAGGCCTGATAAGCTTTATAGCTACAGAAGCGGCTGGGAGATCGCGACAACGAAACTGCTTTCATCTATACATGTGAATCTTGGCGGTTCGCTTGTCTGGCGCTATGAAATATCTTACACGACAAGCTCGGATACAGGCCGCAAATTACTGCAATCAATCAGAGTCTACGACAAAATCGGAAATTCCCTTCCGCCCAAGACATTTACATACCAGAGGTTAGACTAAGATAAATTCCCTCTCCCCCGAAGGGGGAGAGGGATAGGGTGAGGGGGAGAAAGAGTAACACGATGAACATAAAGCGCAAGTACACAATTCCGGAGAAGTTCATCATCTGCTGCACGGTGGCCCTGCACCTTGTGCTAGTAACGCCGATTGCGGAAGTATTACCTATTATTAAAGAAGAAAAGCTTATCCCTCAAGCCCACGCCCAGGCGGCCAATAGCGCCCCTGTCATATATTCATTAAACGGTATGGGTATATCAGTAGGTACCACAGAAATAACCCTGCCCGACATAGAAGAGGGAAAGACCCTCTTTGTAGAGCCAAGCGCGTATGACCCGGATGGCGATAACGTTACATTTACATATGGCACCCCGTTAAACTCCGACGGAAACTGGCAGATACCGTATGATTTTTTAACCGCCGGAACCGAAGAGACTCTTACAATTCCTATCACCGCCTCTGACAGCATTGATACAAGTGAAGTAAATGTAAAGGTAAAAGTAAAAAACAAGGATAACACACCTAGCGTAAAAGTCGCGTTAAGCGAATATGCGGTAAAGAAGAACAACCCTTTTACTATCCAGGTAAAGGTAGACGACCAGGATCTGGAAGACTTATCAAGTAATATGGTTCCAGAGGGCCGACCGCCCGCCTACCATGGCACATCGGAATTAGACACGGCTGAGAAGAAGTTTGGCACATCTTCTGTGTATTTAGACCCAAACGGCGGCTACGTAAGCCTGCCTGACTCAGAGGCATACTCTTTCGGCAGCGATAAATTTACTATAGATTTCTGGGTGAGGCCGAAGGAAGACTGGAATAGTGGTCATAAGGTATTATTTACACAGAACAGAAGTACCACCAACAATTTTCAGATACTTGAAGTAACTAATTCCGGGAATATCTTTTATCGCGTAAGAGAAAACGAAAATGGTACGGTTTATTTACAATCAAATCTTTCTACGCCAGATTGGAAGGCGAACCAATGGTATCATATTGCCGTTATAAGAGGATGGCAGGGCCACCCGAATAAATGGGCCATTACTGTTAACGGCCGCGCTGTGGGGACGCTTGCTAGTGCAAGCACTGTCCCAGACTTTTCTGAGCCTATGAGATTCGGGTACGGAAGGCACACAAACGGCGGTTATTATTATCTAAACGGCCACTGCGATGAAATAAGGGTAAGCAAAGGTATTGCCAGATGGGCCGGAAACTTCACCCTTCCTACGGAAAGCTGCATACCTGACCAATACACCAAACTTCTTTTGCATTTCGATACATATTCAGATACCGGCGGTCCGCAGGATGAGAATTACTTTGAACCCACACTTTCTATAAACGCCCAACAGCTCTCAGGCATTCCTGTATCCATATACGGCTCGGGTAGTTTCGAGAAGATACATAGCATAAATTCGGCAGGTGTATATAAAATTACAGCCGAGATAAAACAGATTACGACAGGGGAGGTTTTTAAGGATGAGACCTATATTGAAATAACAGACTCTGATGTCGGGGAAAACGATGTATTTCCGGTCTCCGGTGATTTTAATGGCGACGGTATAGCGGACATCGGTACATGGAATAAACAGAC
Organism: Candidatus Omnitrophota bacterium; assembly: GCA_016783555.1. Lineage (GTDB taxonomy): Bacteria > Omnitrophota > Gorgyraeia > JABMRJ01 > JABMRJ01 > BS750m-G22. The sequence continues at coordinate 14,669 of JADHWH010000047.1, forward strand.
CGGCGTGTGGGTTATTTCATTCTCAAACCATGGCTTGTTCGATAACGTAATTACATTT
>JADHWH010000008.1 GCA_016783555.1 Candidatus Omnitrophota bacterium
CAGATTGGCACCATGTAGCATTATGTAAAACAGGTAGTCATTACGGAGTCTACAGAGATGGGGTACAAGTCAATTACACCTACGATACTCACGAAGATGCCTTTAGCGGTATTTTACTAATAGGCGCTTATATTGGAGGCGCTTATTTCGATGGCCACATGGACGAGATAAGAATAACTCAGAATAATTACTTCGAAGCTTCTCCCAATGCCGAGTTTGCAGATGCTATAACGGTTCCTACAAGGTAAGCGAAATAATTAATTTATTGAAGTCCTTTGATTGAAGTCCGACTTCGAATTGAAGTCGGACTTCTTTTAATTTGTCAAAGCTAGTTATATATGTTATACTTTATTAATAAAATTAGGGGATAATATGATGCCAGAAAAGAGGATGCTTATAGGTCAAATGCTTATAGAGCGCGGGCTTATAACATCCGAACAGCTGGAGATAGGATTAAGGGAGCAGAAGAAGCACGGCGGTTATATCGGTGAGAACTTAATAAGGCTCGGCTTTATAAAAGAAGAGGGGTTTTATCCGGTCTTATCCGAACAATTAAGCATAGAATTCATCAGGCTTAAGGATTCTTCCATACCCCTGGAGGTCATAAAATCCATCCCCGCAAAATTTGCCTTCCATTATAAATTTATGCCTATCAAGCTTGAAGGGAATATCCTTACCATAGGCACAACAGATCCTCTTGATATACAGACTATCGATGATATAAAGCTGGTATTGGGATACGAGATCAAGCCTGTCTTGGCAACGGCTGAAGAGATATTGGACGCCATAAAGAAATATTACGGTATAGGCGCTGAGACCATAGAGAAGATTATATCAAAGACAGAGGAGGAGAAGCCGAAAGAGGGTCGCGGCCTTGAGAAGACAACTGATATTGAGGAGATGGCGGAAGACGCCTCTATTATAAAATTTGTAAACCAGATACTCCTGCAGGCATACAGGGACCACGCGACTGATATACATATAGAGCCTTACGAAGACGAGCTTAAGGTAAGGTATAGAATCGACGGCATCCTTTATGACGCTACGATACCGCCGACCATAAAACACTTTCAGTCTGCCATCGTATCGAGGATAAAGATAATGTCCAATATGAATATTGCCGAACGCCGCCTTCCCCAGGACGGCAGAATCAAGGTTAAGGTCGGCGCCGAGGAGCTGGATCTGCGCGTCTCCGTACTGCCTACGCCGCACGGCGAAAGCGTCGACATACGAATCCTGTCGACCGCTATGTTATGTAGCCTGGAAAATCTCGGGTTGTTAAAAGAAGACCTTAAGCTTATGGATGAGATTATAATAAAACCCCACGGTATTATATTTGTAACAGGCCCAACCGGAAGCGGCAAGACCACGACACTTTATGCCTGTTTGAATAAGATAAATTCTAAGGAAAAGAAGATCTTAACCATTGAAGACCCTATCGAATACCAGCTGAAAGGCATTACCCAGATACAAGTCCAGCCCAAGATCGGTCTTACCTTTGCCGCAGGGTTAAGAAGCATGCTCAGACATGATCCGGATATCATGATGGTGGGAGAGGTAAGGGATTATGAGACCGCAGAGATTGCCATAAGGGTATCGCTTACCGGACATTTAGTATTCAGTACAATCCATACCAATGATGCGGCAGGGGGGGTAACGCGCCTTTTAGATATGGGTGTTGAGCCGTATCTTGTCTCCTCAAGCGTGGAGTGTTTCGTGGCCCAAAGGCTCGTCAGATTAATATGCAACAAATGCAAAGTGAAGATCAAGCCGTATGAAGGGCTCGCGCGTGAATTCGGCATACAAAAATATGAGGCCAAAAAGACCCAGATTTATAAAGGGAAAGGCTGCGAAGAATGCAAATTTACCGGCTACACAGGCAGGACCGCTATATACGAAATCTTGGTAATGAATGAAGCTATCCGCAGCATGGTAATCAGAAGGGTATCGGCGGATCAGATAAAAGAGAAGGCCGTATCAATGGGCATGCGGACCTTAAGAGACGACGGCTGGAAAAAGATAAAGATGGGCTTAACAACGCCGAGCGAGGTCTTAAGGGTTACGGAAGAAAAAGAAGAATAAAATGCCTCTCTATGAATATAAGGCAAAAAAGTCGCCGACAGAGATAGTGGAGGGAACTATTGAGGCAAACTCAGAGACCTCCGCGCTGGCGAAACTTTCACGCTTAGGCTATTATCCTATATCCATAGCCAAAGAGGGCGTGGGCGGCAAGAGGAGTTCGTCATTATATTTATTTAAGAGAGTAAGACTGCATGATCTGTCGGTATTTACCAGACAGCTGTCAGACCTTTTGGACTCGGGGCTTACACTCCTTAACGCCTTAAACATAATCTATCAACAGACCGAGAACAAGACCTTTCAGTCTATAATCGGTGATATACGGGACCAGGTCAGGGACGGCAGGCCCTTCTCGGAAGCCCTCAAGAGATATCCCGACACCTTTTCCAGTCTATTTATATCAATGGCAAGATCCGGCGAGACCGGCGGAATGCTGGAGAGTATACTGGAAAGACTCGCCAATTTCTCCGAGGCCGAGGAGAGGGTTAAGACAAAGATAAAATCGGCGCTGGCATATCCGGCAGTAATGGCCTCCGTAGGCCTTATAACCATAATAGTCCTTATAACCTTCGTCATACCGAAGATTGTCGGCATGTTTGAGGATTTAGGCCAGACGCTTCCTTTGCCCACCGCGGTGCTGGTAAATATAAGCGGGTTGTTTATAGGCTATTGGTATATAATTTTAGGTTTTGTTGCGCTTATTGTCTTTATATTAACGAGGATAACAAAGACCGAGGAAGGAAGAGTCACGATAGACCGCATAAAGCTGGGATTGCCTGTCACGGGTAATCTGATAAAGAAGTCGGAAGTAGCCAGCTTTTCTCGGACCCTGGGGACGCTCCTTGAGAACGGCGTGCCTATTTTAGAATCCCTTGAGACGGTCTCTAATACTATGCAGAACGCGGTCTTAAAAAAAGAGATAGTAAAGGCGTATCAGGAAGTCCGAGACGGGAAGAGTCTATCCAAGAGCCTTTTGACAAAGAGACATTTTCCGATATTCGCCACAAATATGATCGCCGTAGGAGAAGAGGGCGGAAGCCTTGAAAAATCCCTTTTTAAAGTAGCTGATTCCTACGAAAGGGAGGCGGATAATGTAATAAAGATAATGACCTCACTGCTTGAGCCGCTCTTGATATTAACGATGGGCCTTATAGTCGGGTTTATAGTAGTTTCTATGTTATTGCCGATATTCCAAATTAATATAATAGCGAGATAAGGAGGGCGTATGACAAACAGGAAAGGTTTTACCTTGATAGAGCTTATGCTGGTAGTGATTATCATAGGCGTATTAAGCGCAATGGTGGTCCCGAGACTCGTAGGCAGGAGCGAACAGGCGAGGATAGCGGCGGCAAGGGCGGATATCGAATCTAATATATCTATAGCCCTTGATCTATACGAGCTTGATAACGGGACTTATCCTCCTGACGTGGATGCGCTTGCAAGCGAACCATCACCGGCTCCGCCTAATTGGAACGGTCCGTATATAAAGAAGAAGCCCAGGGATCCATGGGGAGAGGATTATAAATATAAGTTTCCCGGGGAAGAGAATAAAGGTTCATACGATTTATGGTCTTATGGCAGAGATAGAGTGTCAGGTGGGGAGGATGACATTACCAATTGGGAGGAGACCGATTAAAAAGGGCTATACCCTCATAGAGCTTGTATTACTGACTATTATAATAGCGATCCTCGTTGCTGTTTCCACTCCGCTATTCAGAAAGACATTCGCCAGCCTAGAGCTTAAAGATACCTCTTTTAATGTAGCAAAACTTATCGGTTTTGCGCAGGAAAAGGCTATAATTGAAAGGACGCCTTATAAGCTTATCATAGATAAAGATAAATCATCCTTCCAACTTAGAAGGCAGAGTCCTGATGATAGCAGAAAATACGTTAAGATAAAAGAGAAGTACGGCAGGAGGTTTACTCTACCCCGCGGTCTAAGATTCAAAAAAGATAACGAGATAATATTTTATCCTGACGGCCGCAGCGATAAAGCGATAATTACCATTTTAGGAAAAACAAAGAGCCTGAAGATCAACGTCAAAGGGAGCCTCGGCTATGTTGAGATTGAAGAGAAAAAGAAATAAGAGGCTGGGCTTCCTCTTGTTGGAAGTCCTTGTCAGCGTAACCATGATATCCGTGGGCCTTATATACGTCGTACGGTCGTTTTCCGCCTCGACCAGGGCGATTACGACTTCCGCAAAGTTTCTTAATTCCGTCTCTATGTTAGAGGAAAAACTGTGGGAACTCGAAGCAAAGGGCGCTATCGAAAGAGGGAGATATCGGGGCAGCATAACGACAGATGATGAATACAGCTGGGAAGCCGAGGTAGAAGGTCTGGAGAACGCGCCGATCAACTCACTTAAGCTCAAGGTGGGGTGGAAGGGGCCGCAAAAAAGAAGACAGGGGATTTCAATTGAAACATATCTGTGGAATGAAGAGGAATAATCCGGCATTTACCCTATTGGAATTATTAATAGCGGTTACAATATTCTCAATCATCGCTCTATCATTATATTCAACTTTTTATACCGGCATGAAGGCCCTGCGCAGCAGTCAGGGGGCGATGAGGATCCATCAAAGTTTAAGACTTGTTACAGAAGAGCTGTCTTTAGATTTGAGAAACAGTCTGCTTGCGCCGCTTCATGAAGAATTAAAGACCGCTGTGATCGAAGCTGCGGCAGAAGAGAAAGAAGAAGAGCCTCTTTATTATTTTCTTGGCGATAGTAAGAGGTTTAGTTTTGTCACAATGAAAGATTGCCAAATCTGCAACATAACCTATTACGCTGATAAAGGGAAGTTTATGCGGACTATAAAATACCAGGGCAGAGGTTTTGCCGCGCCTGCCCAAGGCGGCGAGACGTTGCTTGAAGATATCAGGAATATGGAAGTATTGTATAGCTACGAAGCCGAGACAGAGGACGGAGAACCTGTATGGCTGGACATATGGGAAGAAGAAGAGCTGGTGCCGCTCGGCGTGAAGATAACGCTTGAGCTTAAGGGATTGGGTTCGTTAGAAAAGCTGACAAAGACCGTATATATCCCTGTCGGCGCATTAGGGACACAGGGCGAAGAAGAGATTTAGAGATGACAAGAGGCGCAGTTCTTATTGTTACATCGTGGATATTAGCTATCTTGACCTTATTTGCAATAGGTATAGGGTTTAGGACGGGACTTGATATTAAATTGACGGGCTATAGCCTTGATAGAGTAAAGGCCCTATATATAGCCAAGGCCGGTATCAAAAGAGCAGTGATTGAAAAATGGGTGGAATATGCAGAGGGAAAATCCCTGGGCCTTGATGCATTTAGTGAATTGTGGGCAAATAATGACGAGTGCTTTAAAGAGATCAAAGTCGGAGACGGCACCTTTACGTTAAGCTACTCACCCGGCGAGCTGGATAGATCCGGCAAAGAGATAACCCTCTACGGGCTTGAGGATGAGACGCGGAAGATAAACATTAACATCGACAGCAACATGCCCGTGCTTAAGTATCTTCTAATGAGCTTCGACTTGGGCCTGGAAGAAGCGGAAGCAATAGTTTCAGCGATTGTAGACTGGCGCGATGTGGATAATATCCCTAAAGTGGTGAGTGCCGCGGCCGGCGGCGCTGAGGATATCTATTATCAGGCGCTTGAGACGCCTTATGCGACAAGCGGTGAAAAATTTAAAACGATTGAGGAGCTTCTCCTTGTGAAAGGCATTACGAAAGGACTTTACGATAAGATTGCTGATTACATTACTATATTCGGCGAGGGCGGGATAAATATAAATACCGCGAGAGAAGAGGCCTTAAACGCCGTCTTCGGCATAGGATATCCGGAGCTTGCCGCAAAGATAGTCGATTACAGAAGGGGAGTCGACGGCAAGATAGGCACAGACGATGACAGGCACTTTACGAAAGGCGCATTTATTATCGAAAGAGGCAGCAGGGGGTTGGTGGAAGTTAAAGACTTGAACGATGAAAATTGGTATGGTAATATATTCGGGATAAGAGCGGTTGAATATGAGAGGATCAAGGAGCTGACTCAGCAAGAGGGGCTTCTCTCCACCGCTTCAGACTATTACAGGGCGAATGTCACCGCTTGCGTGGACAGGGTTAAAAAAGAGATAACAACCGTTATTAAATTCGATAAGCCGCCCGAGATAAGAGAAGAAGGGTTTTCAGAGGAGATTCCACCACCGGAAATCGAGTATCTCTATTGGCGCGAAGAGAGATAGAATGAAGAGGGTATGGTGTTTAAGCTGAAGGAGAGGATAAGTGTTTTTGATATAGAAGAAGACCTGATTAAATTGGCGCAGGTCGAAATTGAAGAGACAAAAGGCTATCTTTATAGGCTCATTGCCGAAAGGGCAGAGGATAGCACGATAAGCGCCCTTTCCAAGACTCTCCATAAACTGGCGGCAAACTATAAAGTCACCTCAAGCCGCGTAATCCTAAATGTGCCCAGATATAAAGTAACGGTAAAGAACCTAAAACTCCCTTCCGTAAATCACGCAGAGATCGAAAATATGGTAAAACTGCAGGCATCAAAGCAGCTGCCGTTTGCGCCCGATAAAATAATCTCCGGTTATAGAATTAAGGGCAGAGACGACAAAGGCTATTCTGATATAATACTGGCGTTAGCCCATAGAGATGCCATTGAGAAGATGCTTAAACCCTTTGATGTTGCAGGCATAGGCGTAGATAGACTTGCCCTGAATTCAGAGGCCATCAGTCTTTGGTATGTAGCCAGGCAGAGAGAAGAAGAGAAAGGAGAGAGTCTCTGTTTAGCGGATATCGGGAAGAAGGTTTTAGACATGCATATAATTAAGGACGGGGATCTTCTCTTCACGCGATCGGTAAATTTCATCTCAGCCGATGATATGGAGATAAGAATGGCGGAAGAGCTTAAAAAAACGCTCTTTACATATAAAAAGAACCTCTCGGGGCCTGATGTGACAAAATTAGTCCTGACCGGCAGGCGCTCTGTAATAAAGAAAGAGGCGCCGGCCCTTAAAGGTCTTTTGGGGATACCTACCGTCTTTATAGACCTGTTAAAGCAATGCCCGAAGAGAGAGAAGGTAGATCTTCCTGATGAGAGCATGCTTGATATCGAGTCTTTCACTTCGGTCTTATCACTCGGATTCAACCACTCCGGTTTAAAGACAAACCTCATCCCCCAAGAGGTACGCCAAAGAAGAGTTACAAAAGTTTTAAAGGAAAATTTGGTCATGTCGGTTATATTGCTTTTATGCGTTATTCTCGGAATAGCCGGTATTGCGACAAAAAATTTCATCGATAAAAAACGTTATTTAACTCTTATAAACCAGGGGATAATGAAGGCAAAGCCCGAGGTAAATAAGTTGATAAAGATCAAGAGAATCACCTACATTATAAAGAAGCAATTAAGGTTCGAGGGTTCCAGTATAGACATTCTAAAGGAATTATATTCCAGGATTCCGTCGCAGATAACCTTATCTATATTCGACTGTGAAGACGGCCGTCTCTGTTTATTGAGAGGGATGTCGCAGAGCCTCTCAGATGTTTTTAAGTTCATTTCAATCCTCGAGGAATCAGAGTATTTTGAAAACGTAAAGGTCAGATACGCAACAAAGAGGGTTATCGGAAATAAAGAGATCACCGATTTTGAAATAATATGCGATCTCACTCAAGGTTAAGAGATGATAACGTTAAAATTCTCTAAACGGGAAGAGATGCTTCTAACAGTGACTGTAATAATAGTTGCTGCGACAATCGCGTATAGTTTTGTTATCGACCCTGTTGCTGAAGCATTTTCCAGGCTAAACAGGCAGATTGAAACAGGGCTCTTAAAACTCGATAAGAGCTATAAGCTGCTCCAAATGAAAGAGCAGATAAATAGAGAATATCAAGAATACGCAGGTTATATTAAGCCTCTGCGCTCAGAAGAAGAGGAGATGGCGTCAATGCTTAAGGCGATAGAGTCTATTGCAAGGAAGAACAAGATCAGCATTACCAATATCAGACCGCAGGCGGTTAAGACAAGGGAATTCTATAGAGAATTTGTATTTGAGCTTAACGCGGAGACCGACGTAGGGTCTCTTTCAAAATTTATATACGAACTGCAAAGCTCAGAGAACCTTTTAAGAGTAACTAGACTAACGTTGACCACTAGTTATACAAAGGATAAGGCGTTAAAGGCTATTATGGAGATAACAAAACCCTCATTGTCCCGCTTTGAATTGTGACAACTCTCGTCTACTCTCTATATAGAGAGTTATCTGGATTATAACCCATTGATTTAAAAAGAGTTAAACCTTATTGAGATTTGACTTTTTGAGTTTTATCATGTATACTCTCTGAGTAGAGAGCACAACAACATGAAGACAATATATCTTATTAAGGATCTGGCAATAAAGACTGGCTTATCAATCTATACTATAAAATATTACTTGAGGGTAGGCCTGGTAAGGGAGATCGGCAGGAGTCCGGATACTAATTTTAGATACTTTGATGAGACGACGGTAAAAAAGCTATTGTCGATTAGGGAATTGAGGAAAAAGAATAGATCGATAAACGAGATAAAGAAAGGTTTACCCGGCCATTAAAAGATGAGTTATTACGAGTCCTTAGGTCTGTCCAAAGAACCGTTTTCGACAAGTCCCGACCCTGATTTCTTCTATCGCTCTTCAGAACATAACACAGCCCTTCACAGATTAGAGATCGCCATAAGGCTTAGGCGGGGCCTGAGCCTTATCCTGGGTGATGTGGGGACCGGGAAGACTACCTTAAGCAGGGCCCTTTTACAGACCTTCGACGGCGAGGAAAACTTTATCTTTAAGCTTATATTAGACCCGACGTATAAATCGGAGTTTCAGTTTCTCTCGAGCCTGACAAAGATGTTCGGCATTAAACCCAGTTTTAGATCGACACTCGACTATAAAGAAGCGATCGAGCAGTATCTCTATAATAAGGGAGTTGATGAGAATAAGACAATAGTCCTTTTAATAGATGAGGGCCAAAAGCTCAGCCATTCGTTTCTCGAAATATTGCGCACGCTTCTCAACTATGAGACCAATGAATATAAGCTGATCCAGCTTGTCGTATTGGCTCAGATGGAACTATTGCCGCGAATCAAAAGGATTAAAAATTTTTATGACAGGGTTACTTTGAAATATATCATAAATCCTCTAGATGAATTAGAAACAAAGGAGATGATAAAGTTCAGGCTAAAGAAGGCCGGTTTGAATTCTGAGAACGAGCTATTCACGCCCAGCGCATTGAAGCTTCTCTATGACCACACTTCAGGCTATCCCCGCAGGATTTCGGTTCTATCACACAATGCGCTTGAGCATATTGTCATGGAGGACAAGAAGATGGTTGATAAGACTATTGTAAAAAAGCTGATTGCCCAAGAGGTCGCGTAATGACTAAAGATTCTTCACCTGAGGAAAAACTTTTAAACCTGATAAAAAAAAGAAAAAAAGAGAAGGCGCTTCCAAAAACAGATTATTTTCAGGCTGCCCTGCCGAAAAGTAGAGAGACCGCTAGCCAGCGTAAAGAGGATATCTCCAGCATGCAATTTCTAAAGATCGGCAGCGCGGTTACATTGGAAAATATCAGGCGGTTAAATACAATCCTTTTCGCAGTCTTAATAATGATGTTGTTATATTTTATAGTGGAATTATTCCTCATCCCTAACGAAAAGATTCCTGCCATAGAAGAGGGAGCCTCCAGGAGGGCGCTTGGGGTCGTTAGAGATGGTGAACCGAAACCATATTCTTATTATTCAAAAAACATCAATAAAGAGATCTTCAGGCCTCTCGTAAAAGAGGAAAGAAGAAATGCTGAACCTAAAGTCCCTCTCGAGGAACTTATGAATAATTTATCTTTGCTGGGCATCATCTCGGGAGAACAGCCACAGGCTATAATAGAAGATAAAAAAGTGAAAAAAACATTTTTTTTAAGAGAAGGACAATCGGCCAGCGGGATATTTTTAAAAAAGATCCATGACGGAACAGTGACCATTGTGTATAAAGGAGAGGAATTTATATTAACTATGTAGTCATAGGTGGAGGTATTCTATGAAGAGGATTATAAATATAACGACACTATTAATCTTTATGCTGTGTCAGATTGCTGTGCCGCCAAACCAGGCTTACGCGGAGACTCCGGAGGAAAAAGCCGGCACGATTTCGCTCGATTTTAAGGGCATGGATGTAGTGGATGTATTAAAGCTTATTGCGCAGCGGGGCAATCTAAATATAGCGATAAGCAGACATGTCCGCGGAAAGGTCACTATGTTTTTAAAAGACGTCGATATTCACGACGCGTTTGAGATAATACTGGTATCAAACGACCTCGCTTATGAAAAGAGCGGTAATATACTCAATGTCATGACTGGGAAGGAGTATGAAAAGATTTACGGACAGAGTTTTCGCGACAAGAGAGTTATAGAGATATTTGAGCTCAAATACGCGAACTCAGCCGATATCAGCAAGGCGATTGCGCTGATAAAGACCAAGATCGGCAAGGTAATAATTGACGAAAGCACAAATACTATCGTGATCATGGATTCACCGCAGATGATAGCCGATGCCAAGGAGATAATCCTGTCGTTAGATAAGCCTATTGAGACCAGGGTATTCACGCTCAATTACGCAAAGGCCGAAGAGGTAAAGGCTAAAATCGAAGAGAAACTTACCAAAAATGTAGGATTTGTTCAGGTGGATGAGAGGACAAACAAGATTATAATAACCGATCTCGCAAGCAAGATGGCAGAGGCGGAGAGGCTTATAAACGAGCTTGATGAAAGGACAAGAGAGGTCCTGATTGAGGCAAAGATCCTTGAGGTAACATTAAATGATGAGTTTAAATGGGGCATAAACTGGGAAAGGATCCTCAGGGCTCTTTCTAAAACAGCCAACTTAGCGACCGGCGCGAATCTCCTGGACACCTTCTCAGGCGAGATCTTGCCCGCAGAGGGAGGCAGCGTTATCGGCGGCGCCATGGAAATAGGAACGTTAAGCGGCCATAAATATCATGCATTGATGCAGATTTTAGAAACCGTCGGCAAGACAGAGGTCTTATCCAGCCCCCGGATAGTCGTAATAAATAACGAAGAAGCGTCTATTCTCGTGGGGACCAATCAGCCATATGCGACAACCGGCACTACGGTAAGCGGCGACACCTCCCAGACTACTCAGCAGGTCACATACGTCGATTTAGGCATTAAATTGCATGTTACTCCGACAATAAATAAGGACGGCTATATTACCATGAAGATCAAGCCGGAAGTAAGCTCAAAGACGGGCGACATAGATATTATCAGCGAGGAGGGGACTACCACAAGGACTACCCAGATCCCCATTATACAAACATCAGAGGCTGAGACCACTGTTATGGTGAAAGACGGCAATACTATAGTCTTGGCGGGGCTTATAGAAAAGAGAGAGGTGGAGGAGGAGAGCAGGATTCCCATACTTGCAGACTTACCTCTTATAGGTTTTGCGTTTAAGAGTATACAGCGCGGTTCGGATGATGATCCCGAAAGAAAGGAACTCGTTATATTCTTAACCCCCCATATAATAAGCGGCGACACCATGTCTCCGGAGGTAAACGAATATTTAACTACCACTGAAGTCGGCAAGGCAGAGCGCGTGCAGCCCCCGGCCAAAAAGAGGATGCGCACGCACTTTGCTCTTTTTGGGCCGAAGGAGGAACCCTTGGAAGAGAGAGTAACAAAAGTAGCTGCCCGTCCGTCGAGAGAGAAGGCCGTAGACACAAAAAAGATGTCGCGTGAGAGATATTATAAGTTTATAAGATACAAAGTACTTAAGACCGCAAGGGAGAATTACCCGAGAAGCGGAATAAGCGGCGATGTATACATAAGTTTTAATGTGGATTCAGATGGCAACCTCGTAGGCAGTCCCAAGATAATGGCTGCGGCCGATAACTCTTTGAAGTCATTGGCGATAAAGAGCGTAAAAGACGCGTCTCCATTTCCCGCGTTTCCAAAAGCCATAAGCGGGCCGGTCGAAACCTTCAGCATCGTCATCTCGTATAAATAGAAAATAGGGAGAGGTCCATTTTTCCTGAGAAAGAGAGATAAAAAATGGACCTCTCCCTATTTTTTCATTTGACATTGTATTATAATTTTATTATAATAACTTCCTTAATACATTTATAGAGTTTTAATATAACCTTTAGGAGCATTTATATGTTAAGCGATTTGGAGATAGCCCAAAAGGCTAAACCAAAGCCCATAACTGATATTGCAAAGAGTATCAGCATTAAAGACAATGAGATTGAACAGTACGGCAAATATAAAGCGAAGTTATCACTCAGCGTCATAAAGAGACTTAAGAGTAAGCCCAGTGGTAAGTATATAGACGTTACCGCAGTAACACCTACGCCGTTAGGCGAGGGTAAGACCGTAACTACCATCGGCCTTTCGATGGCCCTCAATAAATTCGCGGGCAGGACCATTGTCTGCATCAGGCAGCCTTCCCTGGGGCCTGTCTTCGGCATAAAAGGCGGGGCGGCCGGCGGTGGCTATTCTCAAGTAATCCCCATGGAAGATTTTAATCTTCACCTTACAGGCGATGTCCATGCGGTAGGCGTCGCCCATAACCTTTGCGCGGCATTCCTGGACAACGCTATATTTAAGGGTAATAAGCTTGACATTGATCCGTCAAACGTAATGTGGAGAAGGGTCGTCGACGTAAGCGACCGCTATCTACGCAATATTACTATAGGCCAAGGGTCAAAGCAAGACGGCATCCCAAGAAAGAGCGGATTCGATATTACCGTAGCAAGTGAGGTAATGGCGATACTGGCGCTTACCGACAGCCTTAAAGACATGCGTAAAAGGATCGGCAGTATAGTGGTCGCCTATACCCGAAAAGGTAAACCCGTAACCGCCGAAGACCTTAAAGTTGCAGGCGCGATGGCGGTCTTATTAAAAGACGCCCTTAAGCCGAATCTGTTACAGACGCTGGATAACACCCCTGCGTTTGTCCATGCAGGGCCTTTTGCCAATATTGCTCATGGTAACAGCTCCATAATCGCGGACAAGATTGCCTTGAAACTCGCTGATTACGTAGTTACCGAAAGCGGCTTCGGCGCGGACTGCGGCGCGGAGAAGTTCTTTGATATTAAGTGCCGTGTAAGCAGGCTTAAGCCCGACGCCGTAGTTATGGTCTGTACGATACGGGCGTTAAAGATGCACAGCGGGAGATTTAATGTTGTTGCCGGAAAGCCTCTGGATAAAGGGCTCACAAATGAGAATATAGATGCGGTAAAAGACGGCTCATCAAATCTAAAAAGACATATTGAAAACATGAGACTCTTTGGCGTCCCGGTGGTTGTGGCTGTCAATAGATTCAGCCGGGATACAGACCGAGAGATCGAGGCAGTGAAAAAAATAGCCAGAGACTGCGGCGCATTCGACGCTGTGGTGTCAGAAGTCTGGGAGAAAGGCTCACTTGGCGGGAAACAATTGGCAAATGCAGTTATGAAGGCGGTCGAGACAAAAAACAAATTTGCGTTTTTATACCCACTTGAGATGCCGATAAAGGATAAGATTAAGACGATAGCAACTAAAATCTACGGGGCAAAAGATGTTTTTTATACAGATGAGGCGGAAAAAAAGATCGAATTATATAAAAACGCGGGATATACAAAACTGCCCATCTGTATGGCAAAGACGCATCTATCGCTGTCGCACGACCCCAAACTTAAGGGCGCCCCGACCGGATTTACACTGCCGATAACCGATATACGCGCGTCTGTCGGCGCGGGATTTCTATATCCTTTATGCGGAGAGATGAGGACCATGCCGGGACTACCGTCTGTTCCGGCGGGAACGAAGGTCGATATTGACGCAGACGGAAAGATAAGAGGCCTTTTTTAAAAGCATGATATATGCCCGTGATACCATAAAAAGATATCTGGATGACCTTGCGGCAAAGAAGGCCGCACCGGGAGGCGGAAGCGCCGCAGCGCTTGAGGCGGCTACCGGATGCGCGCTTATCTCTATGGTATTGAATTTTACGATTTCCAATAAACGATACGCCGCCGTCAAAGAGAAGGCAGAATCGGGTTTAAAGAGATCCGAAGAATTGCGCAAAGGTCTTTTAAGGCTCATTGATGAAGACGTAAAGGCATACGGCAGCCTATCCAAAGGCTTTAAAAACCATTCGCCCGGACTCAAGCGGCTTTATAAAGATGCCTGCAACGTCCCCTATGATATATGCAGACTCACAAACGAAGGTATGGACCTGTGCGGAGAACTCGTTTCATTCGGCAACAAGAATCTTATCACCGATACAGCCATTGCGGCGCTAATGCTTGAAAGCGCCTTTTTCGGAGCAAGGCTCAACGTATATATTAATCTCAAGTACATAAACGATAAGGGCTATGTCAGCAAATTACATAAGGTTCTTTCAATCCTAGGAAGATCGATGTCAAAGAATAAGAATGAGGTATTGCGTAAAACCAAAAAAGCAATCATTTAGGCCTCACTCGCAATGACAAGAAGGAGCAAAAATGGCAGCAGCATTACTTGAAGGAAAGAAAATAGCGGCAGAGATAAGAGAAGACCTCAAGGCGCGTATCGAAGATTTTAGAAATAGATCGGGCGCCGTGCCTTCTCTTGCAACAATCCAGGTGGGGGAGAATCCCGCCGCCGCAGTCTATTTAAGAGCACAACAAAAGACTGCCGAAAAATTGGGTATAAATTTTAAACTCCACAAACTTGATGAAAAGACCAACGAAAGAGAGCTTATCGATTATATCGATAGGTTAAATAAGGAGAGAGATACAAACGGTATTTTGATCCAGATGCCTTTGCCCTCCGGAATAAATGCGAAAGAGATACCTAATTTCATAGATCCCGCGAAGGATGTTGAAGGCATGCATCCCGAGAATCTCGGCAAAGTCCTTTCTGGAAAATTTGAAATCGCGCCCTGCACGGCAATGGCCGCCTTTGAACTGATAAAGTCCACGGGAATTAAGCTTTACGGGAAAGAAGCGGTGATTGTGGGGCACAGCGAGATTGTCGGAAAGCCCGTAACCCTTTTATTGCTGAATGAATTCGTAACCGTCACAACCTGCCATATCGGAACAGGCGAAAGGGGAACGCTGCCCGATCACGTTAAGCGCGCAGAGATATTAGTCGTTGCCGTGGGGAAGGCGGGCTTGGTAAAAGGCGAATGGATCAAGGAAGGTGCGGTCGTCATAGATGTTGGCATAAATAGAGTCGGCGATAAGCTTGTAGGCGATGTGGAATTTGAGGGCGCCGAAGAGAGGGCAGCCTATATAACGCCGGTACCGGGCGGGGTAGGTCCCCTTACCGTAACGATCTTAATGAAGAACGTGGTAGAGGCGTTCAGGGCCCAAAAAGGAATATAAGATGAAACTCAGAGAGAAATTAAATTCAGGTAAATTTATAATAACGAGCGAAATCGGCCCTCCTAAGGGGACCGAGATAAAAGAGGTTTTGGAAGACGCGGAACTCATAAAAGGCAGGGTCGATGCCGTAAATGTGACCGACCTTCAAAGTTCCGTAATGAGACTGGGTTCGCTTGCCGTCTGCCGGCTTCTGAAGGAACGGGGCATAGAGCCCGTATACCAACTCACATGCCGCGACAGAAACAGGCTTGCGCTGCAATCGGATCTATTATCTGCGTATGTCCTTGGCATAGAAAACACGCTTTTACTGACCGGTGATTATACGACACTGGGGGACCATCCTCAGGCAAAACCCGTCTTCGATCTAGGCTCGATTCAGTTGATACGGACAGCCAAGACGCTCATGGGGGGGAAAGACATCGCCGGCAATGACCTAAAGGGTAGACCCGATTTCTGCATAGGCGCAGTAGTGAACCCCGGCGCAGACCCGATTGAGCCGGAGATAATGAAGATGGAGAAGAAGATAGAGGCGGGGGCGGAATTTTTTCAGACGCAGGCGGTATATGACGTTGAGCAATTCAAGAAATTCTCAAGCCTTACTAAACATTTGAATACCGTGATCCAGGTAGGGATAGTGCTCTTAAAATCCGCCGGTATGGCAAAATACATGAACAAGAATGTCTCGGGCGTTTTTGTCCCCGATAATCTAATAAAGGAGATGGAAGGGGCAGAGTCCAAATCGGAAAAATCAATAGAGATTGCCGCCAGGCTGATAAAGGAATTAAAACCCCTGTGCCGCGGTGTCCATATTATGCCTATAGGCTGGGACAAAAAAGTACCGCAGGTCCTGGATGCGGCTGAACTTTAAAATTTAACGTTCTACTTCGCCCATAAAAGAATTTCATAGAAGTCTTGGGCTTCGTAGAACATTCTGCTTCGCCAAAAATTCTGCGAAGCCAAGCTTCTTTGAACTTCTTAAGCTCGGCGAAGCAGAAAGGAGGGTTGGAATAGTGAAAGAAGAAAGCAAGAGATCAATTGATAAGGCTTCACAGCAGATGATAGATAAGGCTGCAAAAGAGAAGGTGAAGCTCTCGTGGGATAGATTGGAAGATATGGAACCGCAATGCGGCTTCGGCCAGCTGGGAATCTGCTGCCGCAACTGCACCATGGGGCCGTGCAGGATAGATCCTTTCGGCGAGGGTCCGCAGAAGGCTGTCTGCGGCGCGGATGTAGACACAATCGTTGCGCGCAATCTCCTTCGGCATATTGCGGTCGGCGCTGCTGCGCATTCGGACCACGGAAGGGATGTGGCCCATACACTGCTTTTAGCGAGCGAGGGCAAGGCCCATGATTATGAGATTAAAGATGTGGAGAAGCTTAAAAAGATCGCGGGTTATTATGAGATTAAGACTGACGGTAAGAAGAAAGAAGAACTGGCAAGAGAGGTAGCCGAGGCGTCTCTTGCCGACTTCGGCCGCCAGGAGGGCGAGATTAAATTCGCCAACAGGGCGCCCGCTAAGAGGGTTGAGCTTTGGAGGAAATTAGGCATAATGCCCCGCGGTATCGATAGGGAGATAGTAGAATGCCTCCACAGGACGCACATGGGCGTTGATAATGATTACAAAAATATACTTTTACACGGGTTAAGGACGTCTTTAGGAGACGGATGGGGCGGCTCGATGATTGCGACCGAACTCCAGGATATCTTCTTCGCGACTCCGGAGCCGATACGCGGAAAAGTCAATCTGGGTGTTTTAAAAGAGGATCTGGTAAATATTGTAGTCCACGGCCATGAGCCGATTCTTTCCGAAATGGCTGTAAAGGCAAGCCAGGACCCCGAGTTGCTCGAGATGGCAAAAAAATCAGGGGCAAAAGGCATAAACCTTGTTGGGATGTGCTGCACTGCAAACGAAATCCTGATGCGCCACGGGGTCCCGGTTGCAGGAAATTTTCTTCAGCAGGAATTGGCCATAATGACGGGGGCAGTTGAGGTGATGATGGTTGATGTTCAATGTATAATGCCGGCGCTGAAGGATATTGCATCCTGCTTCCATACGCAGATTATAACCACCTCACCCAAGGCCAAGTTCCCCGGCGTTACGCATATTGAGTTTAAAGAAGAGAAGGCCTATGAGGTAGCCAAGTCTATCATTAAGATGGCTGTAGATAACTTCAAGAAGAGAAAGAAAGAGAGAGTTGATATACCAAAGGAGGAGATGGATCTTGTAGCGGGTTTTTCTGCCGAGGTTATTCACCATATATTGGGTGGCCGGTTTCGAGCCACATACCGCCCTCTTAACGATGCCATTATATCAGGCAGGCTTAGGGGGGTTGCCGGTGTAGTGGGCTGCAACAACCCTCACGTAAAACACGACTGGGCGCATCTTGAGCTTGTAAAGGAGTTGATTAGGAGCGATGTCCTGGTTCTTCAGACAGGGTGCTCAGCGATCGCCTGCGCCAAGGCAGGCCTTATGAAACCCGAAGCGGGCTTCAAATACGCAGGGTACGGCTTAAGGGAGATATGTGAAGCGGTGGGCATACCGCCGGTTCTGCACCTGGGCTCCTGCGTCGATAACTCAAGAATACTGATAGCCGCGACCGAAATAATAAAAGAAGGCGGATTGGGAGATGACCTCTCCTGCCTGCCCGCGGCCGGGGCAGCCCCGGAGTGGATGAGCGAAAAGGCGATAACCATCGGTATGTATTTTGTCGCAAGCGGCGTATTTACCGTATTTAATCCGCCGCAGCCTATCCTCGGAAGCAAAAATGTCTCAGACTTAGTCTGCAGCAAGCTTAAGGATCTTGTCGGAGGATATTTCGCATTCGAAAGTAATCCGAAAAAGATGGCGAAGCTTATGATAAATCACATAGACAAAAAACGAAAAGAACTTAATCTTAAACCCGTTATGTATAAACCCATAATCGTCAAGACGTAATGTACATTAGCGCGCACTTTAGTGCGCGGAATATAACATTTTTATGATATGCTTTTAGAATGGAAATGAAGAAGATATTTTGCGATATAACAAAATGTGTCGGCTGTAAAGGCTGCGAGATCGCATGCGCCGTTGAACATTCCAAGGCAAAAGGCCTGTCAGCGGCCCTTAAAGAGAGGCCTCTCCCAAAAAGAAGAGTAAAGGTCTCAAGCTCCGATAAAAAGATACTTTCGATACACTGCCAGCACTGCGCGGACGCGCCCTGTATCCTGGCCTGTATGTCGGGCGCTCTGTCGAAAGAGAAAGAGAGCGGCAAGACCGTCCACGATAAAGATAGATGCGTCGGCTGCTGGATGTGCATTATGGCATGCCCCTTCGGCGCGATAGTCAGGAATATCGAAGACCATATCGCAGTAAAATGCGATCTCTGTCCGGATCGTGAGGATTTCGCATGCGTCAGGGCGTGTCCGACGGGCGCGCTCTTCGTCGGGACGGAAGAAGAGTTTAAGAAGATACTTAAGAAGAAAACACATGTTTAGTCGTTAGTATTTAGTCGTTAGTCGTTAGTTTCGTGTAGACGATTACTAACGACTATTCCCTAACGACTAACCAATTATAATAGAGGTAGTTATGACGAGTTACGTGATAATCGGTGGAAGCGCTGCCGGGATAAGCTGCTGCGAGGCTATAAGAGATGTGGATGAAAAAGGGCCTATCACGCTTATCTCCGATGAAAAGGCCTCCTTATATTCCAGGTGCCTTCTTACGTACTTAATAGGCGGAAAGATAGATAAAGAGAGGCTCCTCTTTAAGGATAAGGATTTTTATAAAACTAAGAATATCGAGGCGCTGCACGGCGTAAAGGCGGTCTCTATAGATATAAAGAAGAAAGAGATAGACCTGGATAATAAAAAGTCTGTAAAATTCGATAAACTACTTATCGCAACCGGCGCTTCCTCAAAAAGGCTCAATATACCCGGCGGAGATAAGAAAGGCGTATTCGGACTGCGCGACATCATAGACGCGGAAGGCATAATGTCTATGCTTGATAATGTGGACACTGCGGTTATCCTGGGCGGGGGGCTTATTGGGCTCAGGGACGCCTATGCCCTGAAACTGCGCGGTAAAAAGGTGAAGGTTATAGTAAAGTCCCCTCAAGTCTTATCGCAGATAGTTGATAAAGACGCGGCTTTTATCATCGAAAAGAAGCTTGCCCAAGAAGGTATCGAGGTTATGAAGGGCCTGGCCGCAACCCGGATAGACGGCAATGACTCGGTAACCGGGGTTACCCTTGATGACAAGAGTAAACTTTCGTGTCAGATGGTAATAATCGGAAAAGGAGTGCAGCCGAATAGAGGCCTCGCCGACGGCACCGGGATAAAAGTTGAAGACGGCATCATAGTCGATAACCGCCTCCAGACATCGGTAAAAGATATTTACGCGGCAGGGGATGTAGCGCAGGCCCCGGACATAACAACAGGCGGATTAAAGATAAACGCGGTCTGGCCGGTTGCGATCGAACAGGGTAAGATAGCGGGGCTAAATATGGCTGGCCGGGATACTGTATATGATGGGTCCAACATGATGAACTCAACGGATTTCTTCGGCCTTGCGGTTATATCTATAGGCATTACTAAGCCGAAAGAATCAGTTTATGAAGAATTGAAATACTCAGACAGAGAAACCAACACCTATAAAAAGGTGGTCTTAAGAGATAATATTATATGCGGCGCGGTCTTAGTCAATAAGGTCGTAAACGCCGGGGTTTATGGGGTGTTGATTGCCAAGAAGGTGGATTGCACGCCCATTAAGGATATTCTATTAAGCGATAATTTTGATTACGCGAAGATTCTGCCGATAGTAAAGGGGTTTCCCGATAAATTCAATAAACCCGAATTCAAAGAGACAGTTATGTCCATATAAGAGAAGACAGCCTCTGTCCTCTGTCTTCTGTTTTCTGTCCTCTGTTTTCTGTTTTCTGAGCAAGGGAGGTTAAGATATGTCGAAGATTGTAGCAGGCGCTGCCATGAGAGGGGCACGTATAGTTGTAGATGAAGCAGAAAAACTCTTTAATCAAACCATAAAAGAGAAGGGCAAGGACCAAGAGATCGAGTTTCCCGAGACCGCTTTTTACCTGCCGATGGCATACGCCCTTTTAGGAATCGAAGTAAAGACCGTAGGCGATATCGAGGCGGTATTAAAAGAGGCAAAGTCGCTTTTGCGAGATGAGCCAAAAGATAAATTATGGCTTCCCTACCTGGGAGGTGCGCTCGACAGCGGTATTGCGACCCTTTTAGCCGAAGAGATTATCGTAGCGATAAGATATCTTTACGGTAAAGAGCCGCAGGCCGATTGCTGCGGGTTTTTTACAGACACGATATTAAGGACCTTGGGCATACAGCTTGTAGATGGAAGGATGCCGGGTTTTGCAGCGATATTGGGGGCCGCTCCGGACAACAAGACCGCGGTGAAGATCGTAAGAGAGTTCCAGAAGAGAAATATACTTAGCTTCGTAGGCTCCAATGTTAACGGAAGATCGATAATCGACCAGCTTAAAGAAGAGAAGGTTGAGATGGGCTGGGATACATATATAGTTCCTTACGGAAGGGACACTGTGACGGGAGTATATCCGCTGAATTGGGCTATAAGGGGCGCCCTGACCTTCGGCGGCCATAAGAAGGGCGAGGCCCTTAAGTGCCTGACATACTGCAAAGAGAGGGTATTTGCTTTCGGCCTTGTATTGGGCGAGCTTGACGATCTTAAATATGCGACGGGCGCAGGCGCTATAAACATGGGCTTTCCCATAATTGCTGATACGGATATCCCGGAAATCAGGCCCAGCGGCATATGTACGTACGAACACCTGGTAAAGGAACTGGACCACAAAAGGATAATCCAGAGGTGCATAGAAGTAAGAGGCGTCAAGGTCAAGATATCCGAGGTCCCTATCCCTGTCGCATACAGCGCAGCCTTTGAGGGGGAGAGGATAAGGCGGGAGCAGACCTATGTCCAGTTTGGCGGGAAGTTCTCCAAGGCATTTGAATTTGTCAAGGGAGTCGAAGCCGACTCCATAGAAGACGGGAAGGTAGAGGTCATAGGCCCGGAGATAGATGATATGAAGGAAGGCGCGGCTTATCCGCTTGCGATATATGTCGAAACCGCCGGGCGGAAGATGGAGAAGGATTTTGAGCCGATACTCGAGAGGCAGATACATAATTTTCTCAATGAGGCCATGGGTATCTTTCACATGGGCCAGAGGAATAGCTGCTGGATCAGGATTTCAAAAGATGCGAACAAGAAAGGATTTAAATTAAAACACTTCGGCGTAATTATACACGCGAGGCTTCATGAATCTTTCGGAAAGATTATTGATAAGGTCCATGTCAAGCTTTACACAAAAGAGGATGACGTTAAACGCCTGATGCCGGAGGCCGAGGCCTCATACAGTTCCAGGGATGAGCGCATGGCGGGTATGACGGACGAAAGTGTTGATACATTCTATTCATGCACCCTATGCCAGAGCTTCGCGCCGAACCATGTCTGCATAGTAAAGCCTGAAAGGCTGGGCCTGTGCGGCGCTTACAGCTGGCTCGATGCAAAGGCCTGTTATGAGTTAAACCCTGCCGGGCCGAATCAGCCTATAAAGAAAGGAAGGGCGATTGATCCGGAGAGAGGGGAGTGGGAGGGCGTAAATAAGTTTATATATGACAAATCAAACAAGACGCTGGAAAGGTTCCACGGTTATTCTATTATGTCAAACCCGGAGACTTCATGCGGGTGTTTCGAGTGTATAATCGCTATCCTGCCCGAGGTAAACGGTTTTATGGTTGTCAATAGAGAATATTCCGGGTTCACGCCGGCCGGTATGAAATTCTCGACGCTGGCGGGTTCGGTCGGCGGCGGCGCGCAGACACCGGGATTTATGGGTATCGGCAAGCTATATGTCGTCAGTAAAAAGTTTATAATAGCCGACGGAGGAATAAAGAGGCTTGTCTGGATGCCAAAAGAACTCAAAGCGGCATTGGGGGAGAAGCTTAAAAAGAGATGCGCGGAAGAGAAACTCTCTTTAGAGAAGATAGCCGATGAGGAAAATGCGGTAGAGACCGACCAGCTTATGGAGTATCTGACCAAGGTAGGGCATCCGGCGCTTAAGATGCCACCTTTGGTCTAGACGATCCCCTCTCCCCGCGAAGCGGGGAGAGGGATAGGGTGAGGGGTAAATTATGGGATTAAGCGGATTAGAGATCTACAAACTGCTGCCAAAGACTAATTGCAAGGAGTGCGGATTCCCGACCTGTCTTGCCTTTGCCATGCAGATTGCGGCGAAGAAGGTTTCGCTGGATAAGTGTCCGCATGTTTCAGAGGAAGCGAAAAAGAAACTCGAAAGCGCATCACGCCCGCCTATAAATTTAGTAACTATAGGAAGCGGCGATGAAAAATTAGAAATCGGAAACGAGACCGTGATGTTCCGCCACGAAGAGACATTTTATCACCCTGCCGGGATAGGCTTTCTTGTCGATGACGACATGCCCCAGGCGGAGATCGACAAGAAGATCTCCTCTATAGAAGCCTTGAGATTCGAAAGGGTGGGGCAGCGGATCGAGGTAAACCTCATCGCCTTAAATAACAAAAGCCGTAATAAAGATAATTTTTTGTCTGCGCTTGAAAAGATAACGGAAAAGTCGAAACTCAATTTGGTTTTGATGAGTGACTCGGTCGAAACACTGAAGGCCGCTATCAGCGTCGCTAAGGAGAAGAAGCCGCTTTTACATGGTGCGAATAAGGAGAATCTTGATCCTATGGTCTCACTTGCAAAAGAGTCATCTTCTGCCCTTTGTATTAGTTCTTCGTCCCTGGAAGACCTATCGGCGCTTGCAGAAAAAGCCGCATCCGGCGGAATAAACGATTTGGTACTGGATCCCGGCGTTAAATCGCTAAGGGAGATGATAGAATCATTGACATATATAAGGAGGATGGCATTACGAAAGAGTTATAGGCCCTTCGGCTATCCCACGATAGCCTTTACAAGGCAGAGCGATCCGTTTGAGGAGGCCGGCGAGGCAGCATCGCTTATCGCGAAGTATGCGGGCATAGTCATATTAAGAAACACAGAGACCTGGCAGGCCTTAGCGGTTCTGACTTGCCGTCAGAATATATATACCGACCCTCAAAAACCTCTGCAGGTCGAACCGCAGATCTACGAGATAGGCAGTGTGACCGGAGAATCGCCGGTTTTGGTAACGACCAATTTCTCTCTTACATATTACACGGTAGAATCAGAAGTTGAAGCGGGTAAGGTGCCTTCTTACATAATAAGCGTAGACAGCGAGGGGATGTCTGTCCTGACCGCCTGGGCGGCAGAAAAATTTACTGCCGAAAAAATAGCGTCTGCCTTGAAAGAGAGCGGTATAGAAAATAAAGTAAAACACAAAGAGGTCATTATTCCGGGGTATGTATCCGTGATGAGCGGCAAGTTGCAGGAGGAATCAGGCTGGTCCGTCAAGGTCGGCCCCAGAGAGGCCTCGGGCATACCGGCGTTTTTAAAAGGGATGAAAAAATAAATGGATAAATTCAAACTCACATTTAAGCCTGATGATAAACAGATAAAGGTGAAGAAGGGCGAGAACCTTCTACACGCAGCGGTCCAGGCCGGCATATATATCCACTCAAGCTGCGGTGGAGACGGCGTCTGCGGAAGATGCAAGGTCATAATTAAAGATGGCGATTTCCGCACCGAACCCACAGGCAGGATATCAAAAGGGGAGAAAGAAAAGGGTTATGTCCTGGCATGTTTAACATCTATCCAGGGCAATTTGACGGTAGAGATCCCGCCCGAATCCAGATTGGATTTAGAAGAGATTCCGGAAGAAGAGGCGAAATTTTTAAGGCTGAAAGGCCTATTTACGCCGCCGGAAGAGGTAGAACTGGCCAAGCCGCACCTTAGGGAAAATGTCTTCGAGCATTCACCCCTTGCGACAAAATTATACTTAAAACTTCCCAGGCCTGATTTTGATGACAAGGTGAGCGACCTCGAGCGGTTATACCGCGAAATAAGAAAAGGCAGGAAGATCTCGATAATGCAGACAGGGCTTGTAAATATCAAGAGGCTTGGTTCACTCCTGAGAGAGAGCGGTTGGAAGATTACCGCAACGCTGGGCAAGAGAAACGAGACTACGGAAGTGGTAATAGTTGAGCCGGGTGATACCTCCAAGAAGAATTACGGGGTAGCATTCGACATAGGGACTACTACAATCACCAGTCAGCTTGTGGATTTGAACTCTAAAAAAATCCTCGGCACAAAAGCCACTTACAATAAGCAGGCGGCGTTCGGCGACGATGTTATTACGAGGATTATATTTGCCGCTGAAGGCGGTGGCTTAGAGAGACTGCACCACGCTGTCATAGATACTATGAATAGCATGATCAAGGATTTTGTAAGTGAACATAAGTTAAATTTAAATGATATAAACGGTGTCACTTGCGCAGGCAACACTACGATGACGCATCTATTGCTGCGGGTAAATCCGGTGCATATCAGGCGCGAGCCGTATATATCCACCGCAAATTTCGTTCCCGTGATACGCGCGGCAGAAGCGGGGGTTAAGGTATCACCCAGGGGCCTGCTCTACTGCGTGCCGGGCGTGAGCACATATGTCGGCGGGGATATCACGGCAGGGGTTCTGGCATGCGGCATAAATGAGACCGACAAGCTTACTCTTCTTGTCGATGTTGGAACAAACGGTGAGATTGTCGCCGGAAACAAAGAATGGATGGTCTCCTGCTCCGCGAGCGCCGGGCCCGCATTTGAGGGCAGCGGCCTTTCCTGCGGCATGAGGGCCCAAAAGGGCGCTATACAGGTTGTGGATATGGACTCTGATTTAAATGTCAAACTTGAGACCATAGGCGGCCTTAAGCCGCGGGGGATATGCGGCTCCGGCTATGTGGACCTGCTTGCGCGGCTTTTCAAAAACGGTATAATCGCGCGCGATGGAAAGATAAGCGCAAAGGTAAGATCTCCGCGGATTAGAAAGGCGGGGGGTAAATATGAATTCGTAGTCGTTTTCAAAAAAGACGCCGATGCCGATAGGGACATAGTGATAACCGAAGAAGATATCGAAAATTTAAAGCGCTCTAAAGGGGCTGTCTACAGCGCCATTGCAACACTCTTCAAAAAAATCGGATTGGAACCTAAGGAGCTTAAGAAGGCTTATATAGCGGGAGGCTTCGGCACTTCTCTTAATATAGAGAATGCTATAACGATAGGACTCCTTCCTGATCTAGACAGGAAGATCTATAAATTTGTCGGCAACACAGCGATAGTCGGCGCGCACCAGATACTCCTATCATACGAAGCGATGAAGAAGGCCGAGGAGGCTGCTAAGAAGATTACCTATATTGAGTTGAGCGCGGAGTCAAAATACATGGACGAATATGTATCGAGCCTCTTTTTTCCGCACACAGATTCAACGCGATTTCCATCGGTGAATGTGAAGTGAGCTACACAATCGGTTTTGCGGGAAAGGGCGGCACCGGGAAGACAACAATAGCGAGCCTTGTAATAAGGTATTTGGCCGAAAAGAGAGACTGCCCTGTGCTGGCCATTGACGCGGATCCAAATGCAAATTTAGGCGAGATGCTGGGATTGGAAGCTGATGAGACAGTGGTCGGCGTCATCGATGACATTTCGGCTAATATTGAGAAACTCCCCGCCGGCGTAACTAAGGAGAGATTGATAGAGTCTAGAGTTCAGCAGTCACTGGGAGAAGGCAGAGGCATGGACCTGCTCGTTATGGGCAGGCCGGAAGGGCCCGGCTGTTATTGCTATCCGAATTCACTATTGAGGGGCGTCATCGGCAAACTCCAGAAGGCTTATAAGTACATAGCGATAGATAACGAAGCGGGGTTAGAGCATCTATCGAGAAGAACCGACAGAAGCATCGATTACCTCTTTATAATAAGCGACCCGACTGCTTACGGAATACGTTCCGCAAAGAGGGTATTAGACCTTGCAAAAGACCTAAAGGTGTCAAGGGGTGTAAATCATCTTTTAATAAACAGGGTAAAAGACGGCATCTTTCCTTTGGAGGAAGAGATAAAGAAGGTGGGGGCACAAAGAGTGGATTATCTTCCCGAATCAAAAATAATCATGGAATTGAGCGCGCGGGGCGAACCGATAAACAAACTGGATGAAGATACTGAATTAGTGAGGATGATATACAAAATCTGTGAGGACGCAAAATGGCACTAGAACTCTTAAAAGAGAGATGGAGTAATGCGGTAAACACCGTTACCATCGGCGCCACAAAGGAAGAGGGCGGCACAAGGACGAGTATCGTAAAAGCGGGAGGAGAGACCTGCCTGCCGTTTATGCTAAACGAAGGCGGGATGCCCCATAAGCCCGTCCTGGCGATGGAGATATTTGATATAGCGCCGCAGGACTGGCCCGATATCCTAAAAGAGCCGTTTAAAGATGTCTATGAAGATCCCGCCAAATGGGCAAAAAGATGCGTAGATGAGCACAAGGCCGAACTTCTATGCTTAAGATTGCAGGGAACGCATTCAGATTTCGGCAATAGATCAGCGGACGAGACGGCAAAGGTTGTAAAGTCGGTGCTTGATGCCGTAGGGGTGCCTCTTATAATATTGGGCACGGGCGATGAAGAAAAAGACAATATTGTCTTAGCAAAGACAAGCGAGGTTGCCAAAGGGGAGAGATGTCTCCTGGGAGATGCCACTGAGAAAAATTACAAGACATTAACAGCATCGTGCTTAGCAGACGGGCATAATATTATAGGAGAATCCCCTATCGATATAAACATAGCGAAACAGGTGAATATCCTTATATCAGATATGGGTCTTGGGTCTGAGCGGATAGTAATTAATCCTACGATAGGCGCCTTGGGGTATGGTATGGAATACGCCTATTCTATTATGGAGAGGGCCAGGCTCGCGGCGTTAAACGGCGACAAGATGCTCTCTATGCCGTTTATATGTTTTATTGGTCAAGAGGCATGGAGGGCCAAAGAGGCAAAGGGGCCTGAGAGCGAACACAGAGAATGGGGTCCCGAATCAAAACGCGGCCCCATGTGGGAATTTATAACCGCTGTATCGATGCTGCAGGCCGGCGCGGACATATTAATAATGCGCCATCCGAAGGCGCTGGAAGAAACAAGGAAGTATATTAACAATCTATTAGGAGCGTGATATGTTAGTAATAGGCGAACTTATAAACGGGATGTATAAGGCGGCAGGCAATGCCATCAAGAAGAGGGAGAAGTCGGTAATACAAAAATTAGCGAAGGATCAGGTAACCGCCGGCGCGGGTGTGCTGGATGTAAATACAGGCCCTGCGTCTATAGAACCGAAGAGTGATATGAAATGGCTCGTAGAGACGATTCAGGAGGTCCTTGATATACCATTGGCCCTCGATTCTACAAAGGCAGATGTAATCGAAGAGGGTTTAAAGGTAGTCAAAAGAAAAGCGTTTATAAATTCTATTAATGCAGATGATGATAAGCTGAATACACTTATCCCCATAGCCAAGAAATACAAGGCCCAGCTTATAGGACTCGCAATGGACAAAAGAGGCATACCGAGAGACCGTATCCAGCGCTCCGAACTTGCGTTGAAGATAGTCTCAAGCTGTATAGAAAAAGAATTCCCTATCGAGGATTTATATATAGATCCCGTGGTCCTCCCCGTCAATGTCGCACAGGCTCAAGGCGTAGAGGTATTGGAGTCTATAAGGGAATTTAAATTATTATGCGATCCGCCGCCAAAGACCGTAGTGGGCTTAAGCAATATATCTCAAGGCACTAAGAAGAGAAGTTTAATAAACAGGACCTTTTTAGTAATGGCAGCCAGCTGCGGGCTCTCAGCCGCTATACTGGATCCTTTAGACAGCGAACTTATGGACGCCTTGATCACGGCGGAACTTTTATTGAATCAACATATTTACTGCGATTCCTACCTGGACGCGTATAGGAAAAAATGATACAAGCGGGGGTGATCCGGCATGAAGCCTGAAAAGATAACGATTCGGTCGTTGCAAGAAAAGAAGATTAATAAAAAGAAGATAACGATGCTCACCGCTTACGACTACCCTATGGCGCGATTGGTAGATGATGCCGGTATCGATATTATACTCGTAGGCGACTCTCTCGGTATGGTGGTATTGGGATATGATTCGACGCTTCCCGTTACCATGGAAGACATGATCCGCCATACGCAGGCAGTAAGAAGGGGGACAAAACATGCCCTTCTCGTCGGCGATATGCCTTACAAGTCTTACGATACTAAAGAGGCCGCTATAGCTAATGCTAAAAGGTTTATGGAAGAGGCAGGCTGCGATGCCGTAAAACTTGAAGGCGGCACCGAGTCCCTGGAGGCGGCAGAGATTATTCTAAATTCCGGTATCCCGGTTATGGGGCACCTGGGGCTAACGCCGCAATCTATAGAAAAACTGGGTGGTTTTAAGGTTCAGGGCAAGACCGCGGAGGCGGCCAAGGCCATAATCGAGGACTCAAAGAAGCTTGAAAAGGTTGGCTGTTTCAGCATCGTCTTAGAATGCGTCCCAAGCGCGATCGCAAAGATTATTACCGCGGAAGTCAAAGTCCCTACAATAGGAATAGGCGCCGGGGTTGATTGTGACGGACAGGTATTGGTTACGAACGATATGGTCGGCCTCTTTGATAGATTTGTCCCTAAGTTCGTAAAGCAGTACATAAAACTTGCGCCGCAGATATTAGAAGGGTTACTGGCTTACAAGAAAGAAGTAGAAGACGGAAAGTTTCCCGCAGAAGAGCATGCATTCACTATTAAACAAGAAGAACTCAAAAAAATCTAAACCGGAGAATTGAATTATGAACCCAGCCCCTGCACGCAGGGGCTGGGCGTTATGGAGGTGCGGGGTGAAGATAACTATCGTTGGGCCAGGTGCGGTAGGTTTGCTTTTCGGCGCGTCCCTTATCAAATCTAAGGAGGATCTTCATTTTTTGGACCATGACCCAAAACGGGCCCAAAAGCTTAAAAAAGACGGTATAAAAATAGAGGGAATAAGCGGCAGCCACCATGTTGATATAGATGTGACTACTGACCCGGAAGCAATCGGTGTTTCAGATCTGGTCATCGTCTGTGTCAAATCTTATGATACCGAAGAGGCGATTAAGAACGCCAAACCATTGATCAGCGACAATACCCAGGTGCTTACCCTTCAGAACGGTGTGGGCAATGTGCAGATACTCGAAGATGCTGTAGGCGAGGATAGGGTAATAGGCGGCGTGACGAACCAAGGGGCAAACATGGCAGGGTGGGGTCATGTAATCCATGCGGGCCGCGGGGAGACTGTTATCGGAAAGCGGGATAAGAAGATATTGGGCCCTATACGGGAAATCGCCAAGGTCCTGAACAGAGCGGGGTTTTCAACGAAGGTATCCAAGGATATAGATTCGATTATATGGAGCAAGCTTATTATAAATGCCGGTATAAACGCCCTTACGGCCATTACCAGGCTCAATAACGGCCGCCTTCTGGAATTTGACGGGACAAAAGAAATAATGAAGAAGGCCGTTTCGGAGGCCGTTAAAGTAGCAAAGAGAAGACGTATAAAGTTGATATATGACGACCCTATCCAGAAGGTGGAGTCTGTCTGCAAAGCGACGGCCAAGAATGTATCGAGCATGCTTCAAGACGTCTTAAAAAATAGAAAGACAGAGATAGATTTTATAAACGGTGCTATCATAAGACAGGGCGCCAACTATAATATTCCAACCCCAACAAACGAAGTATTGACCAGCCAGATAAAGACTATTGAATCGAGCTACGACAAACAGGTTCGGCCCCAATGATAATAATAGGCGAGAGAATCAACGCCTCAAGGGCCCCCATCAAACAGGCCCTGGAGAAGAAGGACCCGAATCCCATCTTAAGAGAAGCAGAGCTGCAGGCCAAGGCCGGATGCCAATTTCTTGATGTAAATTGCGGCTTAAGCGGCGACAGGGAAGAGCAGGATATGGAATGGCTTGTGACAACAATTCAGAATAGTGTGGATATAAATCTTTGCATAGATAGCCCCGACCATCGCGTGATCGAAAGAGGGGTCTCTTTGTGTAAAAAGAAGGCATTGATAAATTCCATAACAGCCGAAGAGGCAAGGTTTAAGCCGCTAATACCGGTTGTCAAGAAATACAATTGCGGCCTTATCGCGCTGACTATAGATGAAAAAGGGATGCCCGATACGGCAGATGAGAGATTTGCAATTGCCGAAAGGCTTTACAATATCCTTAAGGGAGACGGTATACCTGATGAAGATATATTTTTCGATCCTCTGGTCAGGCCTGTCTCAAGCGAACCCAGACAGGCAGAGGAGCTATTGCAGTCTATACCGAAGATAAAGTCGTTGGGCAATGTAAAAGTAATATCCGGCATAAGCAATGTATCGTATGGGCTGCCTAAAAGAGGTGCTATAAATTCCGTATTTTTGTCCATTGCCCTTTTTGCAGGCATGGACGGAGCGATCTTAGACCCTTTAGACAAGGGGATCACCGCCTCTTATAAGGCGGCGGAGGCTATACTGGGAAGAGATAAATTCTGCATGAACTTCATCCAGGCCCATAGAAAGGGATCAATCTAGAATGTCGAAGAAGATATTTGTCGCCGCTACGATGCAGAACGACGGAAAGACCACCGTCTCGATGGGGCTTATAATGGCGTTAAAGAAACGCTTCGGGAAGGTGGGATTTATAAAACCGATAGGGCAGAGGTATCTTATCAAAGACGGCTATAAGGTCGACGAGGATTCCGTATTGATAGAAGATATATGCAAGATAAAATGTCACCTTAAAGACATGAGCCCGATCGCCATTGAGAGGGGTTTCACCGAGTGGTATATAATGCAGGGCGGAAAAGAAGACCTCGAAAAGAAGATTATAGAATCTTTTAACAGGATCTCTGAAGAGGCGGATGCCGTAGTTATTGAGGGAACCGGACATGCGGGTGTCGGCTCTTGTTTTGATCTTTCGAATGCCGCGGTGGCCAAGCTTTTGGACGCCCCGGTTATTCTGGTCACATCAGGCGGTATAGGCAGGCCTATTGATGAGATTATGCTCAACATGGCACTCTTTGAAAAAGAAAGAGTTAACTTTAAAGGCATAATCGTAAATAAAGTGCTGGATAAAAAATATGAGAAGATTGACAGGCTCCTGCGGCTTGGCCTGGAAAGAAGAGGGATAGATGTATATGGTGTCATGCCGTATACGAAATTTCTGGCAAATCCCACAGTCGGCGAGATTTTAGAAAGGACAAAAGGACGCCTGATTTGCGGCGAAGGTATGATTGATAATGTTGTAGAGAAGATCCTTGTAGGGGCGATGGAGCCCCATGAGGCACTGCATTATGTTGAAGACGGCAGCTTAATTATAACCCCCGGCGATAGAGAGGATATGATATTAGCCGCCGCGGGCCTGCACCTTTCTCATGAGAACGACAAATCTATCTCCGGCATTGTCTTAAGCGGAGGGCTTATGCCGCATGATGAGATAGTGGAACTGGTTAAAAAGACAGATATACCCGTGATATTGACACAAGGCGACACCTATTCTGTGGCGTCGATGATACACGATATGATAATAAAGATAAAGCCGAAAGATAAGGTAAAGATTGAGACGGCGATTAAACTTGTAGAAAAATATATCGATATAGACAGGATTTTAAAAGAGATATGAAATATAAAAGATGCGCATACATATTCTTTTTATCTCTTCTCATATTTTCGGGCTGCGCCAGGGAAGAGGTTGTGCATGAAACCCGCATAATGATGGAGACGCTGGTGAGCATAAAGGCCCCCTTGCGCGCGCAAAGATCCGCGCGGAGCGCGATAGAGGAGTCCTTTTTAAAGATGGAAGAGACTCAAGGGGTTATGAATAGATTTGAAAAACAAAGCGAGGTCTCGCGTATAAACAACGTACGGCCTGGGGAGAAGATCAGGCTCTCAACAGAGATGTCACGTATTTTAAATAAGTGCGTCGAATTAAACAGGATCTCTGACGGCGCTTTTGACATTACGGCAACTCCCCTGATCAATCTATGGGGAGATTATAAAGAGAAGGAAGAGCTTCCCACAAGAAGAGAGATAATAGATGCCCTTGAGAGCGTCGGCACAGAAAATATTAACCTAAAAGGCAACACCCTTTATATCCGGCATGAGGGAGTTAAGATAGATCTCTCAGGTATAGCAAAGGGGTATGTCGTAGACGAAGGCGTAAAGATCCTTAAGGAGCGGGGAATAAAAAACTGCCTTATCGATGCGGGCGGGGATATGTACTGCCTCGGTGATGGTCCGGACAATAAAGGATGGCATGTCGGGATAAGGCACCCGCGCGAGGATTCGCTTATAGGGATGCTCACGCTGAACAATCAGGCTGTTGCGACTTCAGGCGACTATCAGAAGTTCTTTATGGTCGGCGGTAAGCGCTTTTCGCATATAATCGACCCAAGAACAGGATACCCCGTAAAGAATAACGTAATGAGCATGACTGTAATTACTAACGACTGCATTATGGCTGATGGGTTGGCTACGGCGCTCATGGTCTTAGGTCCGGTTAAAGGGCTGAGGCTAGCGGAAGAGCTCAAAGACGTGGAAGCGATAGCCGTGACTAATGGCAGAGACGGCCTGATTGTAAATACTACAAGCGGCATAAAGGATTTATATGAAGCCCGTTAGACCTTCTTATGGTATTTTGTTCGCAAGGTCTAACGGGCTGAACCCCGTTAGACCTTATAGAAGGCCAGCGGGGCGAGGAGGTCTAACGGGGTGAAAGCTTCTAAGAGAAAGAGAGTAGTCGTTGCTATGAGCGGAGGCGTCGACAGTTCCGTTGCGGCTTTCCTTTTAAAGAGAGGCGGATATGATGTCATCGGCTTCACGATGAAGCTATGGCCAAAAGAGGAATGCGGTTTCCACAAGCCTACGGCGTGCTGTTCGCTTGAAGGCATATCCGACGCAAGACTAATCTCGGAGAAGTTAAAGATCCCGTTTTATGTTCTTGATCTTCACGAAGAATTTAAAAAGGAGATCATAGATTACTTCTCAAACGAATATCTGAATGGGCGGACGCCGAATCCGTGCATCTTATGCAACGAAAAGATAAAGTTCGGCATACTGCTTAAAAAAGCGAGGGAGCTTGACGCGGAGTATATCGCTACCGGACACTATGCAAATATTATCTTCGACAAACGAAGAAAGAGGTTTGTCTTAAAAGAAGGCAGAGATAAAAAGAAGGACCAATCTTATGTGCTCTTCAGCCTTACGCAGGACCAGCTTTCCAGAATAAAATTTCCATTAGGTAGTTACAATAAAGATAAGGTGAGAAAAATCGCAAAACGTATGATCTTT
Source organism: Candidatus Omnitrophota bacterium (assembly GCA_016783555.1). Lineage (GTDB taxonomy): Bacteria > Omnitrophota > Gorgyraeia > JABMRJ01 > JABMRJ01 > BS750m-G22. Next base: position 33,779 of record JADHWH010000008.1, read on the forward strand.
CCTGTGCATGCAAAGCGCGAAAGCCAGGAGATATGTTTTATTCAGGATTCCTACGCGGGCTACTTAAGGGAGCGTTTTAAAGAGAAGTTACGACCGGGTTCGATAAAGCATGAAGATGGAAGCATTTTGGGGAGACATAGAGGCGCGGCCTTCTATACGATCGGCCAGAGGGAAGGGTTAGGCATTGCGTATAAACACGCCCTTTACGTTAAGCGCATCGACCTAGCGAATAATGCGATTATTGTCGGCCCGAAAGAGAGCACATATTTCAAGGATGTCGTGGTAAAGGACTTAAACTGGATTGTCACGCCTTTTAAGAAACATATCCGGGCCATGGTAAAGATCAGGTCACAGCAGAAAAAGGCGAGGGCGACATTGAAGATCGCGAATGGCTCAACAGAGATAGAATTTGACAGGCCGCAGGAGGCGCCTACGCCCGGACAGGCAGCGGTATTTTATGACAGGGATCTCATATTAGGCGGCGGTTGGATTGATTCTGCTTCGCCCATGATACGTAGACAGCAGTGAGGGCTTCGCAGGAATTTCATATGAAAACACTTAGGGATAAAAAATTAAAGAGACTCCAAAACGTCTTAAAAGAGATGGAGAGCGCGGTGATAGCATATTCCGGCGGAGTCGACAGCACGTTTCTTTTGCATACCGCGCGGTCTGTATTGGGCAGGGCGAATGTTCTCGCAGTGACCGCGTCATCCGAGTCTTACCCGTCATCAGAAATGAAGATCGCAAAACGCCTGGCGCAAAAAATGTCAACAAAACACCTCATCATAAAAACAGGCGAGCTTGAGAATGCTGATTTTAGACGAAACCCGGTAAACAGATGTTATTATTGCAAAAAAGAGCTCTTCCGCAAGCTGAATAGCATAGCAAAGAATAAGGGTTTTAGATATGTCCTTGACGGCTCAACAATCGACGATTTAAAAGATATAAGATACGGAAGGACTGCCGCGCGGGAAGAGAATGTAAAGAGCCCTCTTCAAGAGGCGGGCCTTGACAAAAAAGACGTAAGGCAACTGTCTAAGAGAGTGCACATTGAGAACTGGAATAAGCCGGCGGCGGCCTGCCTCGCAAGCAGATTGGCTTATAATGAACCCATTACTAAAGAACGGCTCAAGAAGGTTAACGCGGCAGAAGAGTTCATAAGGAATTTCGGGTTTAACCAAGTAAGGGTAAGGCGTCATAGGAATATCGCGCGGATTGAGATCGCAAATAAGGATATAAGAAGGTTCTTAAAGAGGGGTGTCAAGAATAGTATATTCAGGAAATTACGCTCTTTGGGGTTTGTCTATGTCACGCTTGACATTGAAGGCTATAGAACGGGCAGCATGCATGAAGAACTTGACTCAAGCCCTTTGACATGATATAGTTGCAAATGTTTTACAGAAGACGTGACTGCCGTTCAATTGAAAAACTCGTGGCGGCGTAGCTTCCTCCTTCGCACATGCATGCTTATAGTCTGGAATGGCTTCGGAGGACTTCGCTGCGCTTCGCGCAGCTCGCAGGTTTATATTTATAAAATGCTATTTGAAAAATTCGTGGCGGCGTATCCTTCGACGCGGCAGGCTTTGCCTGCCTTGCTCAGGATCGCCGTTCAATTGAAAAACTCGTGGCGGCGTAGCTCAGCCGGTTAGAGCACGAAGCTCATACCTTCGGAGTCGTAGGTTCGAGTCCTACCGCCGCTACCACCTTGCTCGCACGAGTCTGTGTGCGGTAGGACTCGAAGCGAGCGAACGCCGAGCGAAGCGAGGAAAAGGCCGATAGCCGCGAAGCGGCGAGGCCGTAAGTGAGCGAGGGGGGCCTACGCAGCGAGCGTATAAACGCGAGCGTAGTAGGCGAGTCCTACCGCCGCTACCATATTGCTCGCACGAGTCCATGTGCGGTAGGACTCGAAGCGAGCGAACGCCGAGCGAAGGACCATAAACATATCGAAAAATTATGCTACATAAGAAGGTTGAAGAGACGATAAAGAGATACGGGATGCTCAAGAAGGGTGACCGGGTGCTTGTCGGCGTATCCGGCGGCCCGGACTCTATCTTTTTATTGAATACTCTGTATGCTATGAAAGATAAAATCGGAGTAAGTATCTTTGCGGCAAATCTGGATCATGGTATCCGCGGCAAGGCTTCCGAGAGAGACTCAGAGTTTGTAAAGAGAGAGGCCAAAAAGCTAAAGGTCAAGTGCGTACATGATAAATTGAGATTAACGCAAGACCAGCTGCACGGTAAATTGTCCGTCGAAGAAGTATTGAGATTGAAAAGGTATGAGTTTTTTAAAAGAGCCGCAAGGAGATTCCGCGCGAACGTACTTGCTACAGGCCACACCTTAGATGACCAGGCTGAAACCGTTCTTATGCGGGTTATCAAAGGTTCCACTATTAAGGGGTTGGCCGGCATACCCCCTGTCGGAAAAAATATCGGATTAAAAATCATACGCCCCTTAATCGAAACAGAAAAGAGGGAGATCCTGGATTTTCTTGACGAGAATAATATTCCGTACCGCGTCGACCGTACAAATCTTAAGGAGCGTTATTTTCGAAACAGATTGAGAAATAGGGTTATCCCTTATCTGGAGAGGTATAACCCGAGACTAAAGCGCTCCCTTTCGCTTATGGCCGAATCATTAAGGGAAGACAAGGAATTTATTGAAGAGACAAAAAAAACAAAGAGGGCCCTCATTAAGGCAAACGGCAAATGCGTCAGTATAAAACTGAAGGATATTGTAATTCAGCCAAAGACCTTGCAGAGAGAGATACTCCGCGATGCGCTCGTTGAATCAGGGGCAAATATTAAAAAGCTCAATTTCAGGCACTGGAGAGATATGCGCGAATTCTTAAGACACAAAAGAAGCGGACAGTCCCTAGATCTGCCGGGCGGGGTGGCGGTAAGGCGCGGCAGAGTGGAAATCCTATTTGAAAGAAGGGGTTGAACAGTGAAAAGAAGAATACGAAAAAGGGCATCAAGCGAGAAACGCCCCGGGCGCGGAAAGGCAGGCGCTATGGGGCTTGTGATTCCGAAATTTGACGATATGTTCCATACATACTATATTACAGAGGTGATAAGAAGCGTCTGCCGCAGCGCAGGCGAATTTGGATTGGATGTCCTTTTGCACCTTACGCACAAAAGAGTAAATTCGAAAGAGATAACTTGCGAGCTGGAAAATCTCTCATCTTGCAGCGGTGTTTTATTCGCCGATATGCAGGAAAACGAAAAGCTTTTGGACGCCTTGGTAAAAAAACAAATCCCGTGTATTGTCATGAATTATTACGATAGAGCGTTAAGCGCCGGTTGTATAGCCATCGACAATAAAGGCGGCGCCATAAAGGCCGTCGATCACATGATCGCCCTGGGCCACCGAAGAGTCGCAACGATAACGGGCGATTTAAAGACACAGGTCGCTATCGAGAGATTAGAGGGGTATAAAGAGAGCATGAAGAAGAACGGCTTAACAATCGAGAAAGATCTGATAATTGAAGGGGATTTTTCTCCCGGCTCAGCCCGTAAAGGCATAGAAAAGATCTTCAGCTTGGATTCATACCCGACGGCTATATTTATTTCTTCTGACGAAATGGCGTTCGAAGCTGTAAAATTTTTGCAAAAGAAAAGGATTAAGGTGCCGCAGGATATGTCCATCATGGGGTTTGACGACAGCTGGTTTGCTACCCAATGTCCGGTCGCTTTAACTACCGTAAAACAACCGCTCGACCAGATGGGGCGTCTCGCCGTTATCAGTCTTGAGAAGATGATCTCCTCAAAAAAGAAGTCAGCTTACGAAAAGAGAGTCCTTCAAACAGAGCTTGTTATAAGGGAATCGTGCGTCTCGCCGTTAAGAAGAGAAGATTTTTATTGAAAATCTTGCATCTGGACTGAAATACTGTTATAATTTTGATATATTAATTAAGAGAATAGGATAAAGATGGATAACAAACAAAATACCCCGAAGCAAAAAAAGCGCGCATCCAAGAAAGGCCCGCAGCCGCAAAACGGAAAGAACCTCTTTATTTGGCTGTTGGTGCTTCTAGGAGTATTCTACCTTATAAGAATCGCCCCATCAACTTTTGAACCGCCGGTGACCGAGCTTAATTACAGCAAATTTTATGATACATTGGCCAAGAACAATGAAACCGGCTCGATAGTTTCAGCGTCCATAACAGAGAACATAATAAAGGGTGAATTCTCAGATGGATCGCGTTTCCGAGTAAATGTGCCACACGACGACCCAGACCTGATGAGGCTGTTGAGGACGAATATTTCCGACTTCGAGGTAGAACTGCCTAAGACTATGTTTTTGAATCTATTCATATCATTCGGGCCCCTTCTCCTTTTTGTAGTCTTTCTATACTTTATGTACAGAGGGGCCTCGCACGGCGGCGGCAAGATCTGGTCTTTCGGCAAGTCGCGTGCCCAGCAGGTGACGCGCGGCAAGATGAAGATAACCTTTAAGGATGTTGCAGGTGTTGATGAAGCCAAAGAGGAACTGCAGGAGATTATCGAATTTCTAAAAGAGCCTAAAAGATTTCAGTCGCTTGGGGGAAAGATCCCGAAGGGGGTGCTCCTCTTAGGTCCCCCGGGATGTGGAAAAACTTTATTGGCAAAGGCGGTCGCGGGCGAGGCCGGAGTTCCTTTCTATTCCATATCAGGCTCAGACTTTGTCGAGATGTTTGTCGGTGTCGGCGCAAGCCGGGTAAGAGACCTCTTTGAACAGGCAAAGAAGTCGGCTAAGACCTCTGAGAAAGGATGCATCATATTCATAGATGAGATTGACGCCGTCGGCAGACAGAGGTTTGCAGGCATCGGCGGAGGACACGATGAAAGAGAGCAGACCTTGAATGCCCTATTGGTAGAGATGGACGGATTTAATACACAAGAGGGCGTAATCCTTATAGCCGCGACTAACCGGCCTGATGTGCTGGACCCCGCGCTTCTTAGGCCCGGGAGGTTCGACAGGCAGATAGTTGTCGATATGCCTGATATCGCAGGCAGAGAGGCGATCTTAAATGTCCATGTAAGGCATATAAAACTTGCTGAAAATGTAGATCTAAAGACCATGGCCAGAAGGACTCCGATGTTCTCCGGCGCAGATCTCGCAAACCTGGTCAATGAGGCGGCGCTCCTTGCCGCGCGCCGCGATAAAAAATTTGTCTACATGGATGAGTTTGAAGAAGCGGCCGAAAGGGTAATGGCCGGCCCTGAAAGAAAATCGCGTGTAATAAACAAAGAGGAAAAAAGGATCACGGCTTACCACGAAGCGGGCCATGCGCTTCTGGCGCTTTTGATACCCGAAACGGACCCCCTGCACAAGGTATCGATACTGCCAAGGGGCCTGGCGCTCGGGTACACCTTTACGCCTCCTCACGAAGATAGGCATATACTGACGAAAAAGAAATTAATAGCCCTGATAATCGTAGCGCTCGGAGGAAGGGTAAGCGAAGAGTTAATCTTTGACGAGATATCAAGCGGGGCCCAAAACGACATCAAAAAAGTAACTGAAATAGCGCGCACCATGGTCAAAAGGCTGGGCATGAGTGAAAGGCTCGGTCATCTTAGCTTCGGAAAATCGCATGAGCATATATTCCTGGGGCGCGATATCAGCGAGATTAAAGACTATAGTGAAGAGACCGCGCGCATTATCGACGCTGAGGTCAAGAAAATCGTGGATGAGAGTTATGTCAGGGCTAAAGAGGCGCTTTCAAAGAATGTCGACAGTCTTAGGAAGCTCGCGGAAGTACTTCTCGAGAAAGAGGTATTGACCGATACGGAAGTCAAAAAGATTATCGGATTAGAAAAAAATGATGATAACAAAACCGGAGACGTTGCAGCAAGCGTCAAAAAGACAAAAAAAAGAAGGCTTGCGGATAGCGTGGAGTAGGTTCTCTCTTGATCTGGATAAGAGGACCTATGTAATGGGCGTGCTGAACAGGACCCCCGACTCTTTTAGCGACGGCGGCAAGTATATGTCGGAGGAGAGCGCGGTTTCATATGCACTCAATATGGCCCGCGACGGCGCGGATATAATAGATATCGGCGGCGAATCTACCCGCCCCGGCGCTCTTCCCGTAGATGTCAATGAGGAGCTTGGCAGGGTTATACCAGTAATAAAGAGACTCAAGGCCTTAATCGATATTCCAATATCTATAGATACGAGCAAATCACATGTCGCCAAGGCCGCTTTAGAGAACGGGGCTTCTATGGTAAACGATATTACAGGCCTAAAAGGCGATCGCGATATGGCGGGAGTGGTGGCAAGATTTGATGTGCCTATTTGCATAATGCACATGAAGGGCTCTCCGCGCACTATGCAGATAAGCCCTCAATACGACGACCTTATAGGAGAGATTATAGCATCTTTGCGGGAATCGATAGATCTGGCAGCCGGCGCAGGCATTGATGAAAAGAAGATTATAATCGATCCAGGTATAGGTTTCGGAAAGACCCTAGAGCACAACCTAAAAATCATAAAGGAGCTTCGCAGGCTTACAAACCTGGGGCGGCCAATACTGATCGGGCCTTCCAGAAAATCTTTTATCGGGCAGATACTTAATTCTGACGTAAGCGAAAGATTGACCGGGACGTCATCGAGCGTCGCGCTCGCTATATCGAACGGGGCCAATATAGTCAGGGTCCACGATGTAAGAGAGATGGTTGATTGCGCCCGCGTAGCGGATTCTATATGCAGAGCTTAACAATTATATTTGTATTAAAGGTACTGACAGAGATAGCGATATTATGGTTCTGCTATTACATCCTTATGCTCTACATTAAGGGCACGAGGACGCTTCAGGTCTTAAAGGGCATACTCATTGTAATTATTTTATTCTTTATAACTCAAGCGCTCGGTTTAGACACGATCAACTGGATTATGACGAAGTTAATACCTATATCGATTATTGCGCTCTTGATTATATTTCAGCCGGAGCTGAGGCGGGGGCTTGCCCGTTTGGGGCAATTCGGATTATTCCCCGCTAAAGAGGTTATTATAGACGAGATAGCCAAGTCGGCCGCTACGTTGTCAAAGAAGAAGATAGGGGCATTGATCGCAATCGAAAGAGAGATAGGCCTGCGCCCATATATAGAAAGCGGCGTCCACCTTGACGGCAAAGTAACAACCGAGCTTATAAATACGATATTTATGCCGAATACGCCGCTGCATGACGGCGGTATAATCATACAAGAAGACAGGGTAATAGCCGCAGGATGCCTCTTTCCGCTGACTCAAGATACACACATTACCAAGACGCTTGGAACGCGGCATAGAGCGGCCATAGGCCTCTCTGAAGAGACTGACGCGATAGTAATCGTGGTTTCGGAAGAGACAGGCACTATCTCTATGGCCGTAGGCAGCAGGCTTACCCGCGACTTAAGTAAAGAGGAGCTCATAAAGTCTTTAATCAATCTATACAGGCCTAAACAGAAGAAGAATATCCTCGACTTTTTTAGAAAGGTATCCAAAGAGAGTTCGAAATGAGCATGAAGAACGTCATCTTAAACAATTGGGGTTTAAAGTTTCTGGCGCTTTTTTTGGCGGTTGTGACATGGCTATATATAGTGGTAGAGCTTGATAAGGGGGCCACAGAAGAGATGGAGGCGCTTCAGGGCGCACTCTCTTCGCACAGGATGGTCTCTAAAAGCGTCCCTATTAATTTAAAGCTGGAAGGGGTTCCCTCTAAAGGGTATGAAGTTCAACACGATAAGATCGATATTGAGCCTTCCGTATGCGTCATGCTAGGTCCAAGGTCCTACCTAAAAAGGCTGCTCTCCGTTGATACCTACCCAATAGATGTTACCGGGCATACAAAGACAATAGTTAAGGATATCTCTATTATATCTCCGTTTGAAGGCATTGATATAAAGGAAAAATTTGTCACGGTAACTATCCCCATAGTAAAAATTGCCAAGGAATAATTAGATGCCTAAACTCGGAGTCAACGTAGATCATGTAGCCACAATAAGAGAGGCCAGGAAGACCGTAGAGCCGGACCCTGTGTGGGGCGCCTGTATATGCGAACTGGCGGGATGCCATTCCATAGTAGCGCACCTGCGCCAGGACAGACGCCACATAAACGAACGCGATATCAATATACTCAAAGAGACGGTAAGGACCAGGCTCAACCTCGAGATGTCGACAGCAAAGGATATAGTTGATATAGCCTGCAAGATAAAGCCGGAGCAGTCTACCCTTGTTCCTGAAAAAAGGGCAGAGCTTACGACAGAGGGCGGATTAGACGCCGCCTCCTCAAGGAGCAAGCTTAAAAATGTGATAAGAAGACTAAAGAAAAACGGTATAACCGTAAGCTTATTTATAGATCCCGACAGAGATCAGATTGAGGCATCGAAAGATTTAAATGTAGAATTCATAGAATTACATACGGGCAGATATGCCAACGCAAAGAGAGAATCCCAGAGAGACAGAGAGCTGGAGAGGCTGGTTGAATCTACACAATATGCCGTTGGCCTGGGCTTAAGAGTCAACGCCGGCCATGGCCTGACATATCAGAATGTAAGAGACGTCGCGCTTATACCTGATATAGAGGAATTGAACATCGGCCATTCAATCATATCACGGGCGGTTATGGTCGGACTTGACAGGGCGATAAGAGAGATGCTGGAACTTATCACCTAACCATGTTGAAGGAAAAGAGATAATGGTACTTGGTTCCGGAGTAGATATAATAGAGGTTAAGAGGGTAAAGCAGGCGATTAAGAAGTGGGGCGACAGCTTCTTAAAAAAGGTCTTTACTGACAAGGAAGTCGCATATTCAAAAAAAAGGAGATTCGCGTACCAGCATCTCGCGGCGAGGTTTGCCACCAAGGAGGCTGTATTGAAGGCTTTCGGGGGAGGGTGGTTAAGGAATCTCCCCTGGAAAGACGTAGAGATAGTAAATGATAAGAACGGAAAGCCCGGGATAAACCTGTATGGTGAAGCCAAAAAGGTATATAATAAAAAAAATATTGAAAAGATTGTTGTCAGCATGTCTCATACTAAGGAATATGCCGTGGCCAACGCGATCTTAATTAAAAAGGACGGGAAATAATGGTAAAGAGATCCTTAAAAAAATTAAAACCGAGATTCAAGGATACGCACAAAGGCGATTACGGCCATGTATTCGTGATCGCTGGCTCTGTAGGGTTGACCGGCGCGGCATACCTTACAAGCATGGGCGCGCTTCTTTCCGGAAGCGGGCTTGTTACGCTGGGCTTACCGAAAAGCGTCAATCCGATTATGGAAGAGAAACTGACGGAGGTTATGACAAAGCCTCTTCCAGAGACGGCCCGGCAGACATTGAGCCTAAAGGCCCTGCCGGAAATCATAAAGTTTGCCAAAAAAATAGATGCGATAGCTATCGGTCCCGGCCTGTCAAGAGAGAAGAGTACCCAGCAATTGATAAGAAAGGTCGTAACCTCTTTAAATAAGACGTTTGTGCTGGATGCCGACGGCTTAAACGCGTTTGAAGGCAGGGCAGGCCTGCTTAAGAAGGTTAAGGAAGAGTTTGTGATAACGCCGCATCCGGGTGAGATGTCCCGCCTTATCGGGATGGCTGTGCCATCGATACAAAAAGAGAGGATTAAAGTTGCAAGGAAGGCCTCGAGACTTTATAATTGCATAACC
>JADHWH010000009.1 GCA_016783555.1 Candidatus Omnitrophota bacterium
ATAGAAGTTTTGGGCTTCGTAGAACATTCTGCTTCGCCAAAAATTCTGCGAAGCCAAGCTTCTTTGAACTTCTAAAGCTCGGCGAAGCAGAATGGTGGATTTGTGTTCTACTTCGCCCATAAAAGAATTTCATAGAAGTCTTGGGCTTCGTAGAACATTCTGCTTCGCCAAAAATTCTGCGAAGCCAAGCTTCTTTGAACTTCTAAAGCTCGGCGAAGCAGAATGGTGGAGCGGAGGGAATTCGAATCCCTGACCTCCTCGTTGCGAACGAGGCGTTCTCCCAGCTGAACTACCGCCCCAAATCTGTCTTTTACTTCTTATATCCCACCGGGATGATATAAACAGGCGTCTCTTCTTTAGAAAGACCTAAGAGCGAGCTCACGGCGTCGTCGCTGAATGCCCCTACAGGGACAGATCCTAAACCCAATGCGACGGCCTGAAGGTGCACATTCTCCGCCGCGTGGCCTACTTCTATATCCGTATATCTTACGCCCCTATCTCCATATCTCGATTGTATCCTCTTATAGACAGCGCATATTATTATGTCGACCGGCGCCTGCGCAACAAAACCCTGCCCCAAAGCGGCTTTTGCTAAACCCGGTCGGAGGTCCTTATCTGAAATAGGCTCCAGTTTATGCCCGTCGGGGCTGTAGTGAAAGAGGCCGTCTTTTTTTACTACATAAATCTCTAAAGGATATAGCGCCCCCGCCGAGGGTGCCGCTCTAAGGCCCCTCGTATCAGTAATGCCTTGTGCCGCCCAGAGGAGCTGCGAAAGCTGTTCGTCGGTCAACTCTTTCTCGGAATAGCTTCTTATAGACCTTCTTTTTTCTATGACCTCCTCGATGGAGATATCGCCTTTGAGCGCCGGTTTCGGCAGCCCTACAGCTTTCGTCTTCATATTATCCTCCCCGCTTGCAGCATCGAGACTGAACCAAGCTGCGCTAAAAACCAATAAAACCCCTATGTAGACCCTTCTTCTTTGCAATATCAAGCGCCTCTTTATATTCATCGACTGCTATGCTCCTTTGTATTCCATGATGCTTATTATACCACCTAAAAGTCTTGATGTCTCCAATGATTCATACCTCATATCTGCCGGCAATTAACTATAGGCAGTTTTGTATATTAAAGATCATCTTTCCAGGGCTGTTATTATTGTATTGTAATGAATACTTACCGTATCGATATAGTCCTGGGCATAACCGCCCGCCAGCACACAGGCCAGGGGAACGCCGTAATTCCCTGCCGTATCAAGGATAAATTTATCCCTTCTCTTCAGCCCATCTATAGTCAGGGCAAGGTTGCCTATCATATCATTCTTGTAGGGATCAGCGCCGGCCACATACATTATAAGATCCGGCTTGAAGTCGCTTATTATCACAGGCACGTCTCTTTTTAAATTACCTATATACTCATCGTCTCTTACCTTGTCTCTTAATCCTATGTCGAGATTGCTTGGCGGCTTTAAGAAGGGGTAGTTATTCTCCTGATGTATAGACAACGTAAATACGCTGTCATCTTTAGAGAATATAAAGGCCGTGCCGTTTCCCTGATGCAGGTCGCAATCTATGATAAATGCTCTCTTTATTTTTTTGTCTTTCTGCATCCTCCTTATCGCTACCGCTATGTCGTTTAATACGCAGAAGCCTTCTCCATGGTCAGGAAACGCATGATGAAAGCCTCCGCCCAGATGTATTCCGACACCTTCTTCAAGCGCGATCTTAGAGGCGAGTATAGTCCCCCCTACGCATATATATGACGCCTTAACCAATTCTTTGGAAATGGGGAGTTCCAGAGTCAATATCTCTGCCGACGAGAGGGTTCCGTTCTTAAGTTTCCCGATATACTCTTTTGTGTGGACTAATAAGAGGTCCGCGTCGCTGGCCGATTCCGGGGCAACGAAATTCGATTCCCTTAACCCGCCTTCTTCTACCAACCTCTGGCGTATTAAGCGGTATTTAACGGTAGGAAATACATGCTGGCCTATATCGACATAGTAGTCTTTGGAATATACTATCCTGGGAGAGGACATAATAGATTTGAAAACCAAATTTGATTAATTTAATTTTTCCCGCTAAAACAGAAAAATTATAGTTTTTCGCCTTGCGCCCCGGGTTTTATGTTAATTCTGATATCATGGACTCTACAGCATCAGTTATCAATCCCCAGTCCTCCTGGTTATGGATAGCGAACTTCTGCTTTCTTGCCCATCTGTCGCCTTTTTTCTGCCATAGGTATAAACATATCTGTTTACGGCCCCATGACTCTACCATGACCACAGCTGACCACCAGCCGAATCTCTTGTTGATGGTCTTGTGCTCAAGGACCTTCAATGGCGGCACAATCGGTAGCGTCTCTTCCTGCCGGAATTTCTTTTCCATCTTTCTACCTCCGTTTTAAATCCTTTCTTATTTTCTTCTTAAGGAGACTATATGATTCGGCGCTTCTCCTTCTAAGACCACATGGCCTTCGCGCGCCAGCCAGCCTATGCTCATAAGGACAATGTCTTTCGGGCTGTCTATCTTATTGTATATTTCATCCAGGCTTATCTTATCTTCTTTATCTAAGAGATGCCAAATCTCACCGGCCATAATTCCTAATTTTGTTATCATGTTATACGCACCTCCTAATCGCTAAACGCAAGTTTCCTTGAGCCCTGCGAAAATATATCTATCTATCTCTCTCTTTCTATCTCTTTGTGTATAGTGGCGATATTTATATTAGTGACGCCGGCATCGCGGCAGAGATCCCAAATCTCAACGACCTTCCCCAGCGATGCCTCTTTATCCGACTTAATCATGATATGGGTCTTGTTTTTGGCGGCAGCCCCTATCTTAAATTTCAGCCTCTCGAGAGTAACCTTTATATCGTTAACCAGCACCTGATTTTTGTCTGTTATTAATATAAGAAGGTCTTCTCTCGGTAATGACTTGCCGCTTACCGTGCCTGGCAAATTAACCTTTATGCCCTGTTGAGTAATAAAACTAGAAGTAAGCATAAAAAATATCAAAAGAAGAAATACTACATCTATCAAAGGGGCAATATCCAACCTGCCCTTTTCGAGCTCTATGTGGCGCCTGAATCTCATTGGAAATTCTTCCTCTGAGAAAGTATGCCAAGCAGGTCCGTAGAACTCCTCTCCATGTCAAGGACAATCCTGCCTACCCGACTAACTAAAAAATTATAAGCGACAAATGTAGGTATGGCGACCGACAAACCCGCCACAGTAGTTATAAGCGCTTCCCATATACCGCCGGCCAAATCACCGGGATTCACAGGGTACGATGCGGCTGCCTTCTCCTGTATAACCTGAAAGGCCCTCATCATTCCAAGCACGGTACCCAAGAGCCCTAACAAAGGTGTGATATGCGCTATCGTGGCCAACGCGCCTATATTCTTCTCCAGTTCAGGAACTTCATGCAGGCCTGTGTCTTCTATCGCCTCTTTTATCTCGGCCTTTGAGCGGTCGTGTTTTAATATGCCCGCTTTCAGTATCCGCGCGATAGGGCCTTTTGTGCGGCCGCATATATCAACGGCTTCTTTTATCTTGTTCTCCTTCAGCGTCGTGCCTATTTCCGACATAAACTTGACCGTGTTAATCCTCGCACGGCGCAGCTGCCAAATCCTCTCAATAAATATTGCCAGGGCTAATATTGAGCAAAATAGAATAAGATATACTATAATACCGCCCTTTTGCAACCAAATAGTCATATTACCGCCTAAATACCATATTATAGGTTATTACCATATAATTATACCATTAAGCCCCTATAAATGCAAACCAATTTAAATTTTGCTTTTTCTTCCTGCGAGCACTACTGCCTCGCTGCCTATAGGACTTTCTTAAGGTACTTTCCGGTATAAGAGATGTCGATTTTAACAATTTCTTCCGGCATGCCCGTAGCCACAACCTTCCCCCCCGCATCTCCGCCTTCAGGGCCTAAGTCTATGATATAATCAGCTGTTTTAATCACGTCCAGATTATGCTCTATGACCAGCACCGTATTGCCTGTATCTACAAGCCTCTGCAATACACTCAATAACTTATCTATATCGGCAAAATGGAGGCCTGTCGTCGGTTCATCGAGCAGATAGAGGGTATTTCCGGTTGCCCTCTTTGACAATTCCGCGGACAGTTTTACCCTCTGCGCCTCGCCGCCGGAGAGCGTCGTGGCCGATTGGCCCAATTTGATGTAGCCGAGGCCGACATCGTAAAGGGTCTGTAATTTACTCTTAAGAGGAGGGATATTCTGCAGTAGATTTAGCGCCTCGCTGACACTCATCTCTAAAATATCGGATATCGACTTTCCTTTGTATCTTACCTGAAGCGTGCCTTCGTTGAATCTTTTGCCTTTGCATACTTCGCACTGGACATATACATCCGGAAGAAAGTGCATCTCTATTCTTTTTGTGCCGTCACCCATACACGCCTCGCACCTTCCGCCTTTAACATTAAAACTGAACCTGCCGGGTTTATATCCCCTCATCTTGGCTTCCGGCAATTTGCTGAATAGCGATCTTATCGGACTGAAGATGCCTGTATACGTGGCAGGATTACTGCGGGGCGTCCTCCCTATGGGAGATTGGTCAATTACTATAACCTTATCTATATTCTCGATACCCTTTAATCCTTTATGCCTACCCGGTCTTTGTCGGGATTTGTAGAACTTCTTGGCAAGCGCCCGATATAATATCTCGTCTACAAGTGTGCTCTTTCCCGATCCCGAAACGCCTGTTACGCATACAAAAAGCCCGAGGGGTATTTTGACATCGATCTCTTTTAGATTATGTTCAGCCGCGCCGATTATCGTAAGGTATCTTCCTTTAGCGGGCGTTCTTCTCTTTTTCGGCACAGGTATCTTAAGTCTGCCCATCAGATACTTTCCCGTAAGCGACTCATCGCATCTTAATATATCGTCCAGCGAACCACTTGCGACCACCCTCCCGCCGTGTTCGCCTGCGCCGGGCCCAAGATCGACGATATGGTCGGCCCTCCTTATGGTAGCCTCGTCGTGTTCCACTATTAAAAGCGTATTCCCCAAATTTTTAAGCGCCTCCAGGGTATCCAGCAATTTTGAATTATCCTTCTGATGCAGCCCTATGCTGGGCTCATCCAGAATATACAGCACCCCCATCAGACCCGCGCCGATCTGTGTCGCAAGCCTGATCCTCTGCGCCTCGCCCCCCGATAAAGTGCTTGAAGATCTGTCCAGCGTAAGATAATCAAGGCCTACATTCATCAGAAAGGCAAGCCGCATCCTTATCTCTTTCAGGACCTGATGCGAAATTATTCTTTCTTGCTTTGTAAGATTTAAAGTATCGAAGAACCCCTTCGCCTCCTTTACGGACATAGAAGATATCTGCATTATATTCTTGCCTTGTATAGTAACAGAGAGGCTCTCTTTCTTAAGCCTTGCGCCATGGCACTCGAGACAAGGAAGGACACTCATATATTTATTTATCTCTGTCTTTACAAATTCGCTTTCCGTCTCCTTAAAACGCCTGTGCAGATTAGCTATAATCCCCTCAAACCATCCGTCCTGATCCTCGTCGCCGTAAAGGATAATCTTCTTCATCTTTTTGTCTAAGTTGCGGAATGGCGTATCCACATCAAAACCATAATCCCTGGCAAGCGACCTTAAGAGCCTTCTATAATAAAGGACTATACCCCTGCCGCCTCTTCTCCACGGCTGTATGGCAGCTATAAGGGGCCTCGATTTATCCGGTATCACCAGTTCCGGATCTATCTCCATCCTGTTTCCCAAACCGCCGCATTTGGGACAGGCGCCGTACGGAGAATTAAAAGAAAAGACTCTGGGGGTAAGCTCTTCAAAACTTATTCCGCAATGGACGCAGGCGTATTTTTCGCTGTAGATATGGTCCTCTCCTTTATCTTCACCGGCAAGGTTCACTATGACGGTGCCGCCTCCGACGCGCAAAGCCGTCTCTACGGAATCTGTCAGGCGCTTCTTTCTATCCTCTTTTAATACAAGTCTATCGACCACTACTTCTATTGAGTGTCTTATCTTTTTATTTAAAGCCGGGGGTTCTTCAACGTCAACAATCCTTCCGTCAACGCGGACGCGGACGAATCCTTCTTTTTCTATTCTATGAAATATATCTTTATACTCGCCCTTCCTTCCCCTTACAAGCGGCGCAAGCACCAGCAGTTTCGAGCCCTTTTTGAACTTCATTACGCTCTCGGCAATCTCCTGCGCGGACTGCTGCGATATCGCCCTGCCGCATCTATAACAATGCGGCCTTCCTATTTTTGCGAAGAGCAATCTCAGATAATCATAAATCTCGGTCTGAGTCCCGACGATGGAACGCGGATTCGCCCCTGCGGTCCGTTGTTCGATGCTTATCGCCGGCGAAAGCCCTTCTATATATTCGAGATTCGGCTTCTGGAGCTGTTCTAAAAATTGCCTCGCGTAACTGGAAAGGCTTTCGACATACCTCCTCTGGCCTTCGGCGTATATCGTGTCGAACGCAAGGCTCGACTTGCCGGATCCGCTTAAGCCGGTTATCACGATCATCTTATTGCGGGGGAGCTTAAGGTCTATATTCTTTAGATTGTGCTCTTTTGCGCCTTTTATGGTGATATAATTTTTCACCCCGTTAGACCTCTCTTACCCCCATTAGACTCGATAGGTCTAACGGGGTTCATTTTAAATCTTAACCTGTTATTATTGCAGAAAAAGAAAAAAGAAGAGGATAGTCGTAAATGTGAGGCAGTGGGCAAATCATCCACCCCACTGCCTCACAGTGACGATAAAAACGTTCTACCTTCTTCTCCTTTTTCTTTTCTTCCCGCCGCGCAGCATCTTCGCCATGCAGACGTCGCCTCTCTTGTCAATAAAATAGAGATATCCCTTCTTCTTCTTTAAGCCGCATTTTGCAACGACCTTTCGTCCGCCGCCTTTCTTCTTGCCGCGGGCCATCTTTGTCTCATATGCATGGCCATTCTTTCCGACGAAATAAAGATATCCCTTCTTCCTCTTTATGCCGCATTTGCAGACCTTCTGTGCCATCCTTCTTCACCTCCCCTCTCTTACTAGTTATGTGCCGATCCTTACGTTATCGACAATACCCCTAAGCGTAGCCATGGCTGATAGGGCCGCCAAGAAACTCGTCTTAGGATTTTCAGGAAACGGAAGATTCTCCGTTATTATAGAAACTCTCCCTGATTCGCCCTTCAATTCAATCTCATGTATATTTCGCTTGCTGCCGGGGACGCATACTATTCTCACCATGGTCTTCTCTGCGCCTATCCCGGCAAGGCTCAAGGCCGCTGCTACGTTTATATTTTTTGGAAATCCCTTGGCCGCCAAAGAGGCAGTCCCCTCGAAAATAAGCCTTTCATCCTTTATAGAGTCTAAATCTATCCCTCTCTCTTCCACATAGGGCGCGCCCTTTAAGCCCTGGGGCGGTTTCCGCGTCGTTAATGTGACAGAATCTACCCCTCTTAAGACGGCGGCCTTCACGCCGTCCAAACCGCAGATAGCCCCGCTCGGAAAATATATCCTGCAATTATTCTCTCTCGCTGAATCAAGCAGATCCTGCCTCCTGAGTATGCCGCCTGTGCTCATTATCATAACATCCTTCTTGGCCTTTATGGATTTTTCAAGGACTTCAACCGCTGCATCCTGCGCGGCAGCCTCTATAACTAAATCGCTCGAATCTATAAGCTCGTCTAAAGATCCTGCGGTCGCCCTGGCTTTATTTAAATCATATATGCCTGCCAGTTTGACTCTATCTGAAAGATCGGTCTTACAATATTCTATGATTGTCTTCCCTATCGCGCCGCATCCGACTATCCCTATTTTTAAAAGGGGCTGTTTCACTTCTTTAAAAACTCCTCTATACGCCTGAGATAGCTGAGCCGCTCGGTTCGCCGGACACCTCAAGCATCCTATCCAGGGTGAGCTTTGCTCTTTTTGCTATATCCTGAGGAACAGAGACCTTATACTCCAAAAATTCCAGAGAATGATACACCCAGCCTAAAGTATTGAGCTTCATGTTAGGGCATATGAGCTGTTCCGTCGGCAAAAAGAACTCTTTATCTATATTATCTTTCTTCAATTTATAAAACAATCCGCTTTCGGTGGCGATTATAAATTTTTTCCTATCGGAATTTTTTATATACTTTATCATGCCTCCCGTGCTCGTTACTACATCAGATTTATCCAACACCTCGGAGTTGCACTCCGGATGGGCTATTACAAGGGCATTGGGATGAAGATCTTTTACCTTCCTTATATGCTCCTCCTGAACCTTTATATGTGTCGGGCAGAAGCCCTCCCATAGTATAATCTCTTTATCGGGAACTTTTGACTGGACATATTTGCCTAAATTCTTATCCGGGACAAAGATAACTCTTTTTTTATCTTCAAGCGAGCGCACTATATTTACGGCATTGCTTGAAGTACAGCATATGTCGCTTTCCGCCTTGATGGCGGCTGTGGTATTGACATAGCAGACCACGGGCGCATCGGGATATTTCCCTTTTACAGCGCGCAATTTTTCTAGCGTTATCATGTCTGCGAGGGGGCAACCTGCTTCTTTAACGGGTAGGAGCACCAGTTTATCGGGATTTAATATGGCGGCGCTCTCTGCCATGAAGTGGACGCCGCAAAAGACGATAACCTTTGCGTCGGTCTTTACCGCTGCCTGGCTGAGGGCAAGGGAATCGCCGGTTATATCGGCGATATCCTGCACTTCGTCTCTCTGATAGTTATGAACGATTATAACGGCTTTTTTTTCCTCTTTGAGTTTCGCTATCTTTGACTTTAAATCTTCTTTATATCTCTTGTCGCTGTCCATCCTCAACATTAATATAACCCCTCTCTCCTTACCGCTTCTATCGCATCGGAATAATCCTCAAAGGACATATCCGGCATTATGGGGTAGTCCGCCTGATAGATGTAAGAGCAATTGTCCCTCAGCATGCGTATCCTCTCTTTAAAAACGCCTCTGTCCTTCAGCATATTTCCGATATTAAAATATCCCATAAATACCATCTTTTCTTTATACTCCCTGAATAATTTATTAATATCCATACCGCTAGCCTCTTCTAAAGGATGAATCGCCCTTATTCCAGCGTCTAGAAGGTGTGGGATTAAATCTATTATATTTCCGTCGGAGTGGAAGAATATGGGAAGGCCGCATGAGTTTAAAAAGTTAAAGATCTCTTTATGCAGACGCAAAAGCACCCTCTCATAAAATGATAATGAAAAAAATAATCCTCTGTTGTAGGCAAGGTCTCCCCATACCCATGCGCCGTCTATCTTTAACTCTTTTTTCTTAACTATCGCATCAAGAGAATTTAAGATCCTATCGGTCTCTAGCCTTAGTTCCTTCTCCGTATCTTTAGGATAAAGGATCAACTTCTTTAAAGTCTCCTCTCTGCCAAAGGCGCTTGAGAGCGCCTGAAAAGGCTCCGAAAAAGAGAAGCATAAAAACCTTTCATCGTCTTTATATCTTAAGGAATCTTTTGACAAAGCGTCATCTATGTCAATAACCCTGATATCGAAGTCGAAATAGTCCTCTAAAGATATGTCTGTCGGCAGGCCGTCTTTTTCCCAGTCTTTTATCGTACTATCAAGGAATGCGTCGTGGACACCTATGCGGTCAGGAGTCTCGAAATCTAATATCTTATTAATACGTTCCTTCGACGTCATCAGCATCTTCGTCTATTTTAATTCGCTCTTAAGGAGGCCTATAAGCTCTCTGGCTATCTCCTGCGGCTCCCCCTGCAAGATCTTGCCCTTTTCTCTGGGTGGTGGAGAGAATATCTTAATCACCCTTGTAGGCGAACCATCTAACCCTATATTCTTCGGATCGCAGTTTATATCCTCAGCCTTCCATACCTCTATCTTTGCCGATTTTGCCCTCATCTTCCCTTTCAGCGAAGGAAGCCTGGGTGTGTTTATCTCTTTGACAACGGTGATAAGGCAGGGCAGC
Source organism: Candidatus Omnitrophota bacterium (assembly GCA_016783555.1). Lineage (GTDB taxonomy): Bacteria > Omnitrophota > Gorgyraeia > JABMRJ01 > JABMRJ01 > BS750m-G22. The sequence continues at coordinate 9,964 of JADHWH010000009.1, forward strand.
GGCGTCTCTATAACTTCATAGCCTTCTTCAGTCATGCGCTCGAGCTTTGCCTTTGAGCCGTCTATGCTCTCTATTTTTTTAACGTATGTTACCTGCGGTATATTTAAATGCGTCGATATGCCCGGTCCCACCTGGGCTGTATCTCCGTCGGAGGCTTGTTTTCCGCATATTATAAAGTCGAATCTTCCGATTTTTTTTATGGTCTGCGAAAGCGCATAGCTCGTCGCCCAGGTATCGCTGCCCGCAAAGGCCCTGTCAGAAATCAATATCGCCTCGTCAACACCCAGAGAGAGCGATTCCCTTAAGCTCGATTCTGCCTGCGGCGGTCCCATGCTTATCACAGTGACCTTGCCGCCGAACCTCTCTCTAAGACTTACGCCCTCTTCGATTGCATAGGTATCGAAAGGATTTATTATGCTTTCAACCCCTTCTCTTATCAGCGTATTAGTCTCAGGGTCGATCTTGACGTCGATGGTGTTGGGGACCTGCTTTATGCATACTATAATCTCCATCCTGCCTTACCTCTTTTGCTCCTTAATAAGCTGCGATGCTATAATATTTCTCTGAACCTGATTCGTCCCTTCATATATCTGTGTAATTTTGGCATCCCTCATATATTTCTCGACAGGATAATCCCTCATATAACCGTATCCGCCGAATATCTGGACGGCGTCTATCGTAACCTTCATCGCCATATCGCTTGCGAAGAGCTTGCTCATAGCGGACGCCTTAGAGATGCCCTTTGCGCCGGAATCTACCATCCTGGCGGCGCTATATACAAGGGCCCTTGCCGCCTCTACCTGGGTAGCCATATCTGCAAGCATAAACTGTATCCCCTGAAAACTGCTTATAGACTGCCCAAACTGTTTTCTCTCCTGGGCATATTTAAGAGCATGGTCCAGGGCGCCCTGCGCTATGCCTACAGCCTGTGCCGCAACGCCGGGTCGAGAGCAGTCTAATGTCTTCATGGCTATTATAAAACCCATACCTTCACGGCTCAGGATATTGTCTTTGTGAATCTTGCAATCAGTAAATATAAGTTCTCTCGTGCTTGAGGCGCGTATGCCGAGTTTCTTCTCCTTCTTTCCGAATTCAAAGCCGGGTATTCCTTTCTCGACGATAAATGCGCTTGCGCCTCTCGCGCCTTTTTTCTTATCGGTCATGGCTATGACAATATAGACTTCCGCGTCTCCGCCGTTTGTGATCCATTGTTTCGCGCCGTTTAAAATATAATAGTCGCCTTCTTTTCTGGCGCGCGTCTTTATGGCGGCGGCATCAGACCCTGCCTCGGGTTCCGTAAGGGCGAACGCGGCCAATTTTTTACCCTTTGCAAGATCCGGCAGATATTTATCTTTCTGCGCGTCATTTCCGAATAGTATTATAGGCAATGTCCCTAATGCTGACGCGGCAAGGGTAAGCGCAATCCCGCCGCATGCCTTGGAGAGCTCTTCGGTTGTTATGCACAATCCAAGGATACCGCCGCCGGTCCCTCCGTATTTTTCGTCCATGTGTACGCCAAAGAGATCGCTCTCTCCTAATATCTTAACGATGGGCCAAGGAAATTCTTCTTTCTCGTCGTATTCAGCCGCAACAGGGCGGATCTTTTCCTGAGCGACTTGCCTGGCCAGATCCCTTATCATCTTCTGCTCTTCCGTAAATAAATAGTCCATTGTCTTCCTCCTCAACATTTTTTACAATATGTCGACGAGAGACATTATATTACACGTCGGAGACAATGTCAACAAATAATGACTGCGAGGTTATTGAAGGTGTAAGGAAACTTTTGCGGGTGTAATGCGTTATTATATAATGATGGGGGTCTTATATCCGCCTAAAGGCAAGTGTGGCATTATGGCCACCGAAGCCGAGGGCGTTTGAGAGGGCCGTCTTGATCTTTTGTTTGCGCGGCTCGTTCGGAACATAATCGAGGTCGCATTCGGGATCGGGATATTCATAGTTTGTAGTGGGGGGTATTACTCCCTTCAGAAGGGCAAGTGCGCATATCGCGGCCTCTACTCCGCCTGCCGCTCCAAGGAGGTGGCCCATCATAGACTTGGTAGAGCTTACGGCAAGCTTTTTTGCATGGTTCTTAAATACGCTCTTTATCGCCAACGTCTCTATCTTATCGTTGAGTCTCGTCGATGTCCCATGGGCATTTATATAATCAATGTCTTCCGGATTTAATCCTGCGTCGTTAATCGTGGCCTCCATGCATCTTTTTGCTCCGTCGCCTTCGGGATCCGGGGCTGTCATGTGGTAGGCATCGCCACTCATGCCGTAACCGACAATCTCGCAGTATATATTGGCCTTCCTTTCACTGGCATGCTCGTACTCTTCCAATACCAAAATGCCGGCGCCCTCTCCCATTACAAACCCGTCTCTCTCTTTATCAAAAGGGCGGCTTGCCTTTTCGGGGGCGTCATTCCTTAAAGAGAGTGCCTTAAGGGAACAGAACCCGCCAAACCCCATGTGCGTAATGGCGCCCTCGGCGCCTCCCGCAACCATCATGTCGGCATCGCCCCTTTGTATTATCTTGAACGCGTCGCCTATTGTATTATTGCCCGTTGCGCAAGCCGTTACGCACGCCGAATTGGGGCCTTTAAGCTTCAATGCTATCGAGATATGGCCTGCTGCCATATTCGCGATAAGCATAGGTATGAGGAAAGGCGTTATCTTGGACGGGCCTTTCTCAGGCCCTCTCTCCAGAAACTCTCTATGCTCCCTCTCAATGGTATGTAGGCCTCCTATGCCGGATCCTACTATGACACCCATCCTATTTAGATCTTCCTTGTCCATGTTGAGGCCGCTATCTGAAACAGCGAGCTTTGCCGCACCGATGCCCAATTGGACAAAACGGTCAAACCTCCTTGCCTCTTTGCCGTTCATGAATTCAAGTGGATTAAAGTCTTTTACCTCCGCGGCTATCTGAGAAGTAAAAGATGAGGGATCAAACGCGGTAAGGCGGCTGACGCCGCTCTTACCGGCGAGGATGGAATTCCAAAATTCATCGACTCTGTTACCGATGGGTGTTATTATACCTAGTCCAGTAACTACGACTCTTCTATATTCCATTACGTAAGAATAGAGCTTCTATGAAGTCTGCTTGGCCTTATCTTCTATATACTTTACGGCCTCGTTGACTGTTACCATCTTCTCGGCATCTTCATCGGGAATCTCTATACCGAACTCCTCCTCTAATGCCATTACCAATTCAACTGTATCAAGCGAATCGGCGCCGAGATCATCTATAAACTTAGATCCATCGGTAACTTCCTCTTTCTTTACCCCTAACTGTTCGGCAATAATCGATTTTACCTTATCTCCTACTGCCATTATTATACCTCCTTTGTTAGTTACATCACCATTCCGCCATCTACCTTAATTACATGGCCTGTAATATAGCTGGATGCGTCGCTTACCAAAAATAAGACTGTCTTCGCCACATCCAACGGTTCACCAAATCTATTTAAAGGGATCATTTTGAGCATCTCTTCTTTATAATTATCCGGCAATTTTTTTGTCATATCCGTTTGTATGAAACCGGGCGCGACCGCGTTTACGTTAACATTGCGGCTCGCAAGCTCTTTGGCAACGCTTTTAGTAAAAGCGATTATGCCGCCTTTGGAGGCCGCGTAATTTGCCTGTCCTGAGTTGCCAATGATTCCGATAATAGAAGCTACATTGACAATCCTGCCCCCGCGCTGCTTCATCATAGGTTTAGTTACAGCCTTGGTGCAGTTAAAGACGCCCTTTAGATTAATATCAATGACCGCATCCCAATCAACTTCGTTCATTCTTACTAAGAGAGCGTCACGCGTAATCCCAGCGTTGTTGATTAGTATATCAACTTTCTTGAAGTTGTCAAGTATTTTTAAGAGCATATCCTCAACTTGCTGCATCTTCGTTACATCGACCTCAAACGGCAGGCACCTTCTGCCCAGGGCCCCTATCTCCTTCTTGACTCCTTCCAGCAATTCCTTATTTACATCACATATAGCTATGTCTGCGCCCTCCCTTGCCAATAAAAGAGATATCTCGCGCCCTATGCCTCTTCCACCGCCGGTAACTATGGCCGCCTTCTCTTTCAATATCATGCCGCCTCCATTAAATTGGAAATATCCTCAGTGGTTCCGACATTGTGGACTGTCAAACCGGGATCTATTCGGCGCAAAAGCCCCTTTAAAACCCTGCCGGGTCCTATCTCTAAAAAAGTCTTTATACCCTCTTTTGCGAGAAATTTTATAGAGTCCTCCCAATATGTCCTGTTGGTAAGCTGAGTCAATAGATTACTCTTTATTGTCTCGGCATCTGTCTCATATGAGGCATCTACATTGCTGACGACGGGAAAAGACGGTCTCTTTACGATTACATTATTTAAAAGACCATTGAGCCTGTCTGCCGCCGGTTTCATCAATGAAGAATGAAACGGGCCGCTTACATCAAGGCCAACCGATCTTTTAGCGCCTCTCTCCTTTGCCATGCTTGTTGCCCTGTCTATAGATTCAATTCTTCCCGATATCACTATCTGGCCGGGGCAGTTCAGATTAGCTATCTCGCATCCCGCTTCCCTGCATACCCCTTCAACAACCTCCCGGTCAAGGCCCAATATAGAAGCCATCTTCCCGGGATTCTCTTTAGAGGCCTCTTCCATAAGCCTGCCTCGAGTGTTTACGAGTTCTAATGCCTCTTTAAAGTCTATACTGCCGGCGCTTACCAATGCAGAATACTCACCCAGGCTTAAGCCCAATGCGGCGCCAACCTCCAAACCGTCTATCTGCGATTCCAGGGCGCGCAGCGCCGCTATGCTTACAACCAGTATAGCCGGTTGGCTAAAACTTGTCGTTGATAATTTCTCGACAGGGCCATGGAAACACAAAGCCCTTAAGTCAAACCCGAGAATATCATTGGCCTTGTCAAAAATCTCTTTTGCCTGCGGGAAGCTGTCGTATAAGTCTCTGCCCATACCCACATACTGGGCCCCCTGACCGGGAAATATATAAGCTACCTTACCACTCAATTACCATTGCCCCCCAAACTAAACCGGCACCGAACGCGTCTAGCACTATAATGTCACCCTTCTTTATCCTGCCTTCCTTAACCGCGTCCACAAGGGCTACGGCCGTCGAGGCGCTGGACATATTGCCGTACCTTCTTATATTTAAGTATATCTTTTTGGAATTTAATTTCATTCTGTTGGCAACGGCGTTCAATATGCGTATATTGGCCTGATGAGGAATTACCCAGTCAATATCGTCGCAACTATAGTTAAGCATGGAAGCGGCCTTATTACCTGCGTCCGCCATAATCTTGACCGCATGTTTAAATAATTCGCTGCCGCTCATCTTGATATAATGAAGTCTCTCTTCCACAGTCTTTTTTGTGGCCGGCATCTTCGAGCCGCCGGCAGGAACTTTCAAAAGATCAGCCTGGGTGCCGTCCGAGCCCATATATGTAGAGAGTATCCCGCCCCTCTTGACCGGCGCCAACACAACTGCTCCGGCGCCGTCCCCGAATAAGACGCAGGTGTTTCTGTCTTTCCAATCAGTAAAGGCGCTCAATTTTTCGGAGCCTACTACCAGGGCGTTTTTATAAAGGCCGCTCTTTATATAAGCCTCAGCGGTGGATACCCCATAGATAAACCCGGCGCAAGCAGCTGATATATCAAAACATACGGCGTTTTTGGCATCTAATTTACTCTGCAGGATACAGGCGGTAGAAGGCAGAGGCATATCAGGCGTAATGGTCGCTACTATTATTAAATCGATATCGCTCGCCTTCATGTTGGCATCCTTAAGCGCCTCTTCGCACGCATCTTTTGCCATATCGCTTGTGGCTGTCCCTTCATCGGCAATCCTGCGCTCTTTTATGCCGGTCCTCGTCGTAATCCACTCATCTGTGGTATCGACCATCTTTTCCAAGTCTTCGTTTGCCAGCACCTTCTTTGGAAGGTGCGACCCCACTCCGATAATCCCTACCCTTGCTTCATCTTTCTTCTTTTTTGCCATGCATCTCTCTCCCGCTATATTGCCCTAAGCCGTCTATTATATGCTTATTTACATCCTGTCTTGTGAATTTATCAGCCACTTTCAGCGCATTCTTGATAGCCCTTGCGCTGGATGAACCATGGCTGATTATGCACGTGCCGTTAATGCCTAAAAGCGGCGCCCCGCCATATTCAGCGTAGTCGAGTTCTTTCTTGAGCGCCTCAAAGGTAGAGCGGCAGAGTAACGCTCCCCATATAGTAAACAGATTTCTTGATAGCTCTCTCTTAAGAAGCGTGCTTACCGCCCCGGCAAGGCTCTCGGCTACTTTTAGGACTACGTTGCCCACGAAACCATCACAGAGTATGATATCACATCCACCGGTAAATATATCCCTTCCCTCTATGTTGCCGATAAAATTAATCTTGCTATCATCCAAAAGCTTATGCCCCTCTTTTACGAAGCCCGTCCCCTTAGTCTTCTCTTCGCCTATACTCAATAACCCAACCCTTGGGTTCTGCTTGCCCAGGATGAACTTGCAGTATGCATCCGCCATAAGACCGTACTGAAATAGATGGATCGGCTTGGTGTCAATATTCGCGCCCGCGTCTATCATAAGGGCATTGCCCTTGTTTGAGGTAGGGAATACAATGGATATACCCGGCCGCTCTATGCCTTTTAAAAGGCCTAGGTTAAAAGATGCCGCGCATACCGTTGCGCCTGTGTTGCCGGCGGAGACTAGCGCATTGGCTTTTTTCTCCTTGACTAGATTTACAGCGACGCTCACAGATGAGTTCTTCTTGGCCCTGATGGAAGCCACCGGCGAGTCACCCATATCAACAACTTGCGGGGCATGCTCTATAACAATCTTTCCGGCATCGTATGTGTATTTAGCCAATTCTTTCTTCAAGATACTTTCTTGACCGACTAAAATTATGTCATAACCGAATTCATTTACAGCCTCTACTGCGCCTTCTACGATTACTCCCGGCGCGCTATCGCCGCCCATACCGTCAAGCGCTATCTTAATCATCTGCCTTTCTTCTTCTCCTTTTTCTCTTTCATTTCTACGACAAGCCTTCCTTTATAATATCCGCAATGTGGACATACCATGTGAGGAAGCTTCATGTTCTTACACTGCGGACAGGAGGACATATTTATCTTTTTTAGCTTGTAGTGCGTCCTCCTAAGCGCTTGTCTTTGGCTCGAATGTCTTCTCTTTGGATTCGCCATTTCACTCTTCTCCTATTGTGCCATTACGCCTGTAAGCGCTACCGCGTCTATAACATCCTCTACGCTGCATGCGCGCGACAGGTCGCAGCAGGGCCTTTCCAGTCCTAAAAGCATAGGGCCTACCGCCCTTGCCTTCGCAAGCCTCTGTATTAATTTATATGCTATATTGCCGGAATCTAAATTTGGAAAGATAAGGACATTGGCCATACCAGCGACGCTGCTTCCGGAGATAGAATGTTTTATCTCTGCGGCCGCATGGTCTAATGCGGCGTCCACCTGCAGTTCTCCGTCTATATCTATCTGGGGGTGAGACCTCTTTACCAATTCTACGGCTTCTCTTATAAGATCAAGGTCATGAGTAGCGGCGCTGCCTTTCGTAGAGTAACTCAGCATCGCCACCTTAGGCCTTGCGCTCATTATCTTGGCGGCTAAGCCTGCGGCGGCAATCGCAATGCCTGCCAGTTGTTCTTTTGTGGGAAAAGGCACGATGCCGCAGTCGGAAAATACAAAAGCGCCCTTGTGGCCGTATGATGAATCAGGCACCTCAATAATAAACGCGCCTGACATCACCTTAATCGTCTCATCGATGCTTAAGCTTTTAAGCGCGGCCCGGGCCACATCAGAAGTCTTATGAGATGCGCCTGCCACAAAACCGTCCGCCATATTCAACTTTACCATCATCGCGGCTATGTAAACCGTATTTTTAGTAAAAAGCTTTACTATATCTTCCTTCGCCATGCTCTTTTTGTGCTCGGCGCATATCTTTGAGAACTCATCGACTATTCTATCGAATTGGTCTGTTTTTTCTACGTTTTTGATAACGATGGTGTCGGCTATTTTGTGCTCAGTTATATAATCCTTCGCCTTCTTAATTCTCTTATCCGTTCCTTCCGGGAGGACTATTCTCTTCGGCGCCTGCGCCGCCCTCTTTCTCATCTCAGCCAAAAGACTCATTTTATATTCTTAATCTTCTTGGATAAAGCCTCTTTAACAAAACCGGGCACAAAATCGCTTACGTCCGCCCCTAAAGAAGCGGCCTCTTTTATAAGCCTGCTTGATATGTAAGAATAAGATTCGTTCGGCATCAGGAATACCGTTTCAATCTCACTGTCTAATTTTCTATTGGTAAGGGCCATCTGAAATTCATATTCGAAATCGGAGATCATCCTTAATCCCCTTATTATAACATAAATACCTTTCTTCTTAACATAATTAACAGCTAAACCGCCAAAATGCTCAACGTCAACATCAGGCAGGTGTTTTACAGCTTCTTTAAGCATGCTAACTCTTTCATCTATAGTAAAGAATGACTTCTTTTCGCCGCTGTCCTCGGCAACGCCTATAAGCAGCTTGTCGTATACCTTGGATGCCCTTTCTATAAGGTCTATGTGGCCGTATGTAATAGGGTCGAACGTTCCCAGATACGCCGCCTTATTCACCCAGCCCTTCCTTTCTACCCCCGCTCTTCCTTTACTTATTTCTCGCTTCTTAGGAAGGGCTGGGTTCATCTCTTCTCCTTGTATAGAATGTCAATCCCGTGTCTCCGTAAACAACCTTCCGCATAACCCCCAGGCTGCCTACCTTATCCGGCACAATATCCTTCTTAAAATGCTCGCATATAATCAAAGACGAGTGATTAAATATATCATATCTATCTAAATATATCAAGCATTTTTTTACCCACTCGCCGTAATAAGGGGGGTCTAAGAAGAGAAGGCCGAATCTTATTTTTGAATCGTTTAACTTCTTAATCGCCTTTAGCGTATCCGACTGATAAATTCTTATTTCTATATCCGAGTCTAAAGGCAGGCCCTTAATATTTTTCCTAATTGTCTCAATACATCTTCTCTTGATATCGACAAAGGTTGCTGATGACGCCCCTCTGGAAAGGGCCTCAATGCCTAACGCGCCGCTACCTGCAAAGAGATCTAAGACACTCTCGCCTTCTACCCTGGTCTTGATTATATTAAATAAAGCTTCACGGACTTTATCCGGAGTAGGCCTGACATCGGCCCCCTTTGGCATTTCTAAACGCCTCCCCCTGAATTCACCACCTATTATTCTCATATACAATTGAAAATTACGTCTTTGGTGATATAGTCGCTAGTCTTTAGTCGTTAGTCGTTAGTTTCGTCTAGACGAAACTAACGACTAAATACTAACGACTAAAGACTATTTCATCCTACTCTCGCCAATCCCAACCTGCCCTTAAATCGCTTGTCGAGGTTATCTTTTATGAATCTATTCTCATAACTTTTAAGCTCGGGGTCTTTATCTATTAAGAGAAATGCCTCTTTGCGCGCAAGTTCCATGATCTCCATGTCACGCACCACGTCGCCGAATCTTACTTCGGGAAGACCATGCTGTCTTGTCCCGAAAATATCGCCCGGCCCTCTCAACTTTAAATCCTCCTCGGCGATCTCGAAACCGTCCCCGGATTCCGTCATGGCGCCCATCCTCTTCTGCGCGCCTTCCTTTTGTGCGTCTGATATCAATATACAATAAGATTCATAGGGGCCTCTGCCTATTCTACCTCGAAGCTGATGTAACTGCGAAAGGCCGAACCTCTCCGCATTCTCAACGACCATGACCGATGCGTTGGGAATGTCGATTCCGACTTCGATAACGACCGTCGAAACCAATATGTCAATATTCCCTTTTTTAAAGCTCTTCATCACCGACTCTTTTTTCGATGAGTCCATCTTTCCGTGTATCAACCCCACCTTAAGATCTTTAAAGATCCTCTCTTTAAACTCCTCATGCATAAATTTTGCGGATTTCACCGCTAAAGAGCCCGTCTCTTCCAGCCTCGGGCAGACTATATATGCCTGTCTTTTTTTTTGTATCTGTTCCCTTAAGAAATTATAGACCTTTTCCCGTTCGGAGTCTGAAATCCAATATGTAGTAATCTCGCCTCTTCCCGGCGGGAGTTCCTTTATTGACGATATATCGAGATCCCCGTATACCGTAAGGGCAAGTGTGCGGGGAATGGGAGTTGCTGTCATAAGGAGTGTATCGGGCACCGCCTGTGCGCTCTCCCCGTTGGAGGCCTTGCTTATAACGGGGCGCAGTAAGTGCGCCCTCTGAGAAACGCCGAATTTATGCTGCTCATCGATAACAATAATGCCCAAATTCTTAAACTCTACCCCCTCTTGTATGAGCGCGTGGGTACCTATAATGATATCCGCGCGGCCGCCTCTTATATCGTCGAGTGTTTCTCTCTTTGTCTTCGGGGTTAGGCCTTGCATCAAAAGGACGATATTAACATCATACTCCATCAGGAGTCTGGTCAGGGTTACATAATGCTGCTCAGCCAATATTTCTGTCGGCGCCATTATTGCGCCCTGATTGCCGTTTCCGACGGTTAAAAGGAGCGCATATGCCGCAAGGACCGTCTTTCCGGAGCCGACATCACCCTGGATAAGCCTGTTCATGGGTCTTGTCGACTTCATATCTCCTTCTATAGACTCCATTGCCCTCTTCTGGCCTTCCGTAAGCTCAAACGGCAGGTTCCGCGCGAAATTCCGCGCCATCTCCTTATCTATAATATGACCGACGCCTCTCTTATCCGCGCTTAATTCTTTTCTTTTCAACGCAACGGCCAGCTGAAGGGTGAAAAACTCGTCGAAAACTATTCTCTTATATGCCCTCTTTAGATTCTCATCCTTCGCAGGAAAATGTATATTCCTTAGGGCGAAATTTATATCGACGAGCTTGTTTCGCGCGAGAAGCTTCGTAGGCAGCATCTCCTCGGTACACTTAAGATATTCGGACATTGCGCGATATACTATAGTGCGAAGGTATCTCTGGGCTATATCCTGGGTGAGATGATATATGGGAACGATCCTTCCCACATGAATGGAATCGCTCTCATCGCCTTTCAATACTTCATATTGGGGATGGTTTATCTGCAGCTTATCATATCTCTCTATCTTGCCGTGCATAATAATTTTCTGTCCGGGTTTAAAAAATTTCTTTAGATACGGCTGATTAAACCATACACCGTAGATTATGCCGCTCGTATCATCGAGGGCCAATTGAAATATATCGATTCCCCTCTTTGTCTTTACATTACCTAATGTCTTCACCTCGCCCTTTACGGCGGCTATATCCCCTACCTTTAAATCAGATATAGCGGTAAAATTGCTCCTGTCCTCGTATCGAAAAGGGAGATAATAGAAGATATCGAGGACAGTATTTATGCTGAGCCTGGCCAGGATGCGGCTCATCTGTGGTCCTACTCCTTTGATGTACTGTATTGAAGTATCGAGATTCTTCATGTTAAATTCGAAGCACGAAATCCGAAATTCGAAACAAATCCGAAATCCGAATTTTCAAATGTTCAAAAACTTTTGTTTTGGTCATTCGCGATTTTGGTAATTCGAATTTGTTTCGGATTTCGATATTCGAACATTCGAGTTTTTCCCCTTGCATCTCTCACATGCATATGTTATTATATTCTTCCAAATCAAGGAGCAAATGATGTCGAAAGTATGCTACGTATGTGGTAAATCCCCGGTCGCGGGCCGCAAGATAGTGCGGCGGGGCATGGCCAAAAAGAAAGGTGGGGTAGGAAGAAAGATAACCGGTATATCGCCCCGCAAGTTCATCCCCAACCTGCAATCCATAAAGACTCTAAAAGACGGTAAACCAAAAAGGGTACGCGTCTGCGCAAAATGCATTAAGGCCGGCAAGGTCACAAGATGCCCTCGCTAGCCCCGTTAGACCCTTGAGGTCTAACGGGGCTAGTCCTCAGGTCTTCAAGGTCAAGCTTTATGGAACGAACCCCTTTATAAGTATTAACCGAAGGGAAATAGGCTACATCGAAGGCCTCGTCCTTGAGTACGTCAAAAAATCCGTCCGATAATCCGAACGCCACCGCCTCACATGTAATCTTGCCGTCTGTAACCCAAAATTTCATCCCCTTCCTGCCTATGGCCCTCGGCGCGTTTTTTAACTTTATCCCGCGCGAAATAAATACCGGAAATGGGTTCTTCGGCCCGTGCGGCGCCAGCCTGTCAATATCATAAATCAGTGTTTCTGATAGACTGTTAAGAGGGATATCCATATCGGCCTGTAATTTAGGCAGGAGATGTTCGGGCAGAAGCCTCTCATTGGCAATCTTATTAAAAAGGGACTTAAATTTATCTATATCTTTTTTTTGTATAGAGAAGCCGCATGCCGCTTTGTGGCCGCCGAATTCCTCCAGGTATTTCTTGCATTCCGATAGGGCGCCAAAGAGGTTAAAGTCGCTTATAGAGCGCGCTGAACCGCGTCCGGCGTTGCGGTTTAAAGATATTATCGCCGTAGGCCTGTAGAACTTATCTACCAGGCGGGAGGCAACTATGCCGATGACACCGGGGTGCCAGTCCGAACCCGATAGGACAATGGTCTTGTGTTCTTTAAAATTTACTTCTCTCTGTACCTTCTGCATAGCCTCCTTTAGTATTCTACTCTCTATGCGCTGCCTGTTTCTATTTTCCCGGTCTAAAATCTGCGCTGACTCTTTGGCCTCATCCCACCTATTTGTAACGAGCAGCCCCAATGCAATCTTAGGCGAACCGATCCTGCCCGACGCGTTTATTCGAGGACCAAGCATATAACCGATGTGGCCGGATGAGATATCCCTCCCGCCTAAGCCCGATACCCTTATAAGCTCCTTAAGGCCGATTCTCTTTCTTTCGTTTAGGACTTCCAACCCGTGTTTTGTGAGTATCCTGTTTTCGTCAAGCTGGGGCACTATGTCGGATACAGTCCCCAAGGCTACGAGATCCAAAAGGTATTTTATCTTTTCCAAAGGCTGGTCCAAAAGGGCCTGCGCCAATTTGAACGCGAGGCCTACGCCGGCTAAATGCTTAAAGGGGTAGCTGCAGTCTTTCTGGAGGGGATTTATAATTGCGTACGCTTTCGGAAGGCCGTCTACCTGGACTTCATGGTGGTCGACTATTATAGTATCTATGCCGAGGGAGTTGAGATAATCTACCTCTCTAAGCGCGTTTATTCCGCAGTCAACGGTTACAATAAGGTTGATTCTTTTCTTGTGCGCAAATCGACAGGCGTCTAAATTAAGGCCGTAACCTTCTTCTATCCGGTTTGGTATATACTCCAATACATTTCCGCCCAGGCCGGATAAGACCGATCTCAAAAGCGCCACAGAAGTTATGCCGTCAACATCATAGTCGCCGTAGAGTAGAATCTTCTCCCCCTTAGACAATGCGCGTCTTATCCTCGATACCGCCTCTATCATCCCTTTAAGCAAATACGGATCGTGCAGATTGGATAATTCACAAGAAAGAAACTTGTGCGCTTCTTCGGGATCGATAATGCTGCGGTTTGCCAAAAGCTGCGCTACTATAGGAGAGATTTCCAATTCCCTTACAAGAAGGTTTCGAACGCCTCTATCTGCCTTTTTTAAAAGCCATCTCTTTCTCATTGCTGATATGGTTCCACGTGAATAAGGATTTCCTTGGCGCCTTTTATGCTCTTTAATACATTACGCCTTACCCTGGCGGTTATGAGGTGGGCTTCCTCGACGGGCATATCCCTATTTACCTCTATGGTCATGTCTACCAATATATCGATACCCATCTTTCTTCCCTTGATATCCTTTATCCTCTTTACGCCGTCTATCTCTATAGAAAGATTCTTTATATCGTCGAGCATCTTCTGAGGAAGGGCCGCGTCCATAAGCTCCTCATATGCTGTGCGAAAAAGCCCCACGCCTGCCTTAATGACAAAGAGTGAAACCGCAAAACCGGCAAGGGAGTCTAATATTGAATATCCCAGCCTGGCCCCGCCTATGCCGATTAAGGCGGCTACGGATGAGAGCGCGTCCGTCCTGTGATGCCACGCGTCTGATTTCAGGGAATTGCTCTGAATTTTATCGCCGAGTCTATATGTGTATCTAAAAAGGCCTTCTTTAACGATTATCGATATTACCGCCGCCCAGAGGGCGATTTCGTGGGGGACGCGCGCTTTTTGAAAAATAATGACAATTAGTGAATCGTATGCTACCTTAATCCCTCCCAGTATTAATATCAAAGAGACCATCTTGGCCGCAATCGATTCTGCCCTTCCGTGCCCATAAGGGTGATCTCTGTCTGCGGGCTTCCGGGCTATCTTGAAGCCGATAAAGACTCCGATGCTGGTTAAAGAATCTGTGGCGGTATGGAGGGCGTCGGCTATCATGGCGTGGCTTCTTCCTGCTATTCCCGCGAAGATCTTAAAAAAGAATAATATTATGTTGGTAAATATGCCTACTGCTGCGCCATGCTCGCCAGTTTTGTAATCCTCATCGTGCATATGCATAAAAAAAACCTCTTGGAGCGCTGACCCGTATCTCTCTATCTGCGGCGGCGGCCGGGCCAGTCTGCTAGGATGGGGCTTGCTATAAATACAGAGGAATACGTCCCTACTATTACGCCTATCATCAGCACAAAGGCAAAATCATTTATGACTTCGCCGCCCAAAAAGCACAACGCCAAGACTACAATTAATGTCGTAGTCGACGTAAGTATGGTCCTCGATAACGTCTGGTTTATGCTGGTATTTATGACGGTAGGGAAGTCCGCCTTTTTTAATAAGCGGCGGCCTTCCCTTATCCTGTCAAACACCACTATGGTGTCATTTATTGAATAACCTATTATAGTCAAAAGCGCAGCTATAATCGGCAGAGATATCTCTCTTCCGCTGATGGCGATAGCGCCGAGACTTACCAAGACATCGTGTAAGAGCGCGGCTATCGCGGCAATCGCGAACCTGAATTCGAAGCGAAAGGATATATAGACGCATATACCTATCATCGCAAAAAAGAGGGCCCACAGCGCCTTCTCTTTTAAATCTTTTCCGATGGCGGGGCCGACCTTCTCTATGCGGAGCACTTCGAAGGGATTATCCTTAAACACCTCTCTGAATTTTGTTATAACCGCGTCTGACGTATCCTCAAATGTCCTTATTATCACCTCTCTATTCTGGCCGAACTGCTGGATAGGCGAGTCCCCCAGGTCTATCTCTCTTAATGAGTCACGCGCCATGTCCAGCGATAGAGGGTCTCGAAATCTAAATTGCTGCAAGGTGCCTCCGGTAAAGTCTATTCCGAAATTCTGCTCGCCCTTACCTACGAAGGCAACCATGCCGCCTATTATAACTACGGCTGAAACTATATAGGCTATCTTTCTTACGCCTATAAAATTTATATTCGGCTTTTTTATAAGCCGGAGCATGGGAAATTTAGTCATGCCCATAACCTTGGTCAGGATGTCTAAAACAAGGCGGGTGACTATAAGCGCCGTAAACATGCTCGATAATATACCTATGCTCAATGTAGTCGCAAATCCACGGATAGGGCCTGTCCCGAACTGGAAGAGTATGAGCGCGGTGATCAAGGTGGTTATATTGGAGTCCAATATCGTAAGAAAGGCCTTCTGATAGCCGCTTGATATGGCCGATTGTATATGTTTGCCCAGATTCCTCTCCTCCCTTATCCTCTCAAATATGAGAACATTCGCATCCACCGCCATGCCGATAGTAAGCAGCAACCCTGCGATACCGGGCAGCGTAAGCGTGGCGTCGAAATAGGCGAGCGTGCCGCTTATAAATACAAGGTTAAGGCAGAGCGCAAAGTCTGCGATGAGGCCGGTGAGAAGATAATAGAGGGCCATGAAAGCGACTACGGCTATGCCGCCGATGACGATGGCCCTAAGGCCATTTCTTATAGAGTCCTTTCCTAATGTAGGACCGACGGTTCTCTCTTCGATAATCTTTGTGGGCGCCGGAAGCGCGCCGGCCCTTAATACTATCGCCAGATCATTGGCCTCTTCGACTGAGAAACTCCCGGTAATCTGGGCCCTTCCCGAAGGAATCCTCTCTCTTATAACCGGCGCTGACTGGACCACGCCGTCCAGCACTATGGCCAGGCGCCTCTCTACGTTCGCGCCCGTTAATTCGGAGAAGGCATTGGCGCCTTCAGAATCAAAAGTGAGAGAGACATACGGCTGGCCGAACTGCTGCTGGCTGAATTCTACGCTGGCATCCACCAGCTTATCTCCGGTCAATGATGACTTCTCCTCTAAAAGGAGGCTCTCTTTTCCGACCGGTTTCAGCACAAATCCCGGCGTCTCTTCTCCGTCCAGCGCCTTCTTTAAAATCTCCGGATCATCCGAAACCAGGACAAATTCAAGGTGAGCCGTCTTTCCGATTATGTCGATGGCCCTCTCGCGGTCCGTTACCCCGGGCAACTGAACGATAATCCTATCCGTCCCCTGTTTCTGTATGACAGGCTCCAATACGCCGAATTGGTCTATCCTGTTTCTTATAATCTCAAGCGCTCTATCGGTTGCGTCTTTCTTTGCTTCATCGGGCAGTTTATCTATATCAACCTTCAATACCAAATGCATACCGCCCTGGAGATCCAATCCAAGGTTAATCTTGCCTTCTTTCGTTACCTCGCCTTCTTTATTGTAAATATCAAGCGGCGGGTAGCTCTTCCATAACCCCAGCGCCACTGCCGCAATCACCAATATCAGCTTCCATCTCATCTTCTTCGTCATTACTCACCCCTATTTAGTCATTAGTCGTTAGTTTCGTCTGGACGATTACTAACGACTAAATACTAACGACTATTCACGAGTCTTCTTTAGAACTGCGACTGAGTTCTTCTGAACCTCAATCTTGCAGTTATCATCAATTCTCAACACAAAACTGTTATCTTTAACGTTTACGATTGTCCCGTATATACCGCCGTTTGTTATGACTTCGTCGTTCTTCTTTAATTTCTTTATCATCCCCAGATGTTCCTGTTGTTTCTTCTGCTGGGGTCTAATTAGGAAGAAATAGAATATAATAAAGATTAATAATATGGGTAGCATGGACATTATAGGGCTAGGCTGCGCGCCCCCCTGTCCCGTGGTCGCCGGACCCATCGCATATGCATAATTCATCATAACCTCCTTTTCTTAAATTCGAAATCCGAATATCGAAATCCGAAACAAATCCGAATCTTCAAAATCCGAATGTTCAAAACAAAATGTTTCGGTCATTTGAAAATTCGAATTTTGAATTTGTTTCGAATTTCGGATTTCGAGTTTCGAATTTAACTATTATAATTCTTCAAAAACTTTTCTTTGAATGTCTTAAATCTACCTGTCTTGATAGCCGTTCTAATATTATCCATAAGTTTAGCATAAAAATGTATGTTATGCAAGGATACTAACTTAAGGCCCAGAATCTCATCCGTGTTAAACAGGTGCCTTATGTAGGCGCGGTAGTGGTTTGCGCAAGTATAGCACTTACATTCTCTATCTATAGGCTCGAAGTCGCTTGAAAACTCCCTATTCCTCAAAACCAGCTTGCCTTCTTCTGTAAAGGCGGTGCCGCTGCGGCCGTTTCTTGTGGGAATAACACAGTCGAACATATCTATCCCCATAGATACCGCCTCGAATATATCCGCAGGAGTCCCTACGCCCATAAGGTATCTCGGTTTATCCTCAGGCATATATTCAGTCGCATTATCGACAATTTCATATATAAGATCCGCAGGTTCTCCAACGCTGACTCCTCCTATCGCATAACCATCGAAGCCTATCTCTAATAATTTTTCTATCCCTTCTCTGCGCAGGTCCGGATAAGTCGAGCCCTGTATAATACCAAATAACAACTGCCTAGCGTTTAGTCCATGCTCTTTTTTAGAGCGCTGTGCCCATTTTGTGGTCAATCTTAATGAGTCAGCCGCTCTCTCTTTTGAGCAAGGGTAATGCACGCACTCATCAAGGGGCATCATGATATCGCTCCCAAAGGAGCGCTGTAATCTTATCACATCCTCCGGGGTCAAAAAATGCTTCGAACCGTCAAGATGAGACGAAAACCCGACTCCTTTATCGCTTGCCTTCATCAGTGTCGCAAGGCTGAATATCTGAAACCCGCCGCTGTCTGTGAGTATAGGGCCTTTCCATCCGCAGAATTGATGCAACCCCCCGGCCTTTTTTATAATCTCCTCTCCCGGCCTGAGATAGAGATGGTAGGCATTGCAGAGTATTATGTCGGTTCCTGATCTTAGAAGATCCTCGTTGGAGAGTGTCTTTACGGTCGCCTGAGTCCCGACAGGCATGAATACAGGCGTCTTGGTATCGCCATGCGCAGTCGAGAGGACGCCGCATCTTGCCTTCGTATCTTTATCTTTCTTTATCAGCTTGAAACTCATGTCACCAGTATACACATGTTTAGTCGTTAGTATTTAGTCGTTAGTTTCGTCTTGACAAATACTAACGACTATTCCCTAACGACTAGCGACTAAACACCCGTTTTCTATAGTATTAACATACAGTCGCCGTAAGAGTAGAATCTATATCCTCTACTTATGGCTTCTTTATATGCTTTTAGAATAAAATCCCGTTCGGCGAAAGCGCTTACCAGCATAAGAAGCGTTGACTTCGGAAGGTGAAAATTCGTCAGAAGCGCGTCTACTATTCTGAATTTATATCCTGGATATATAAAAAGATCCGTTGAGTCCTTTATCTCTCTTGCGTCGTCCTCTTCGCCCAACATTGACTGGGCGTTATTTTCCAATACCCTTGTCGTGCTCGTTCCAACGGCGAGAATCCTTCTTTTTCTCTTTTTGGCTTTTTTAATAGAATCCTGGGTATTTTTCGGCAATAGATAAGACTCTTTATGCATCTTATGTTCTTCTACCCTGTCTCTCTTCACGGGCGCGAATGTCCCATAGCTTACATGAAGTGTCACAAAAGAAGGCTCTACGCCTCTATCCTTAATCTTCTCTAAAATCTCTCTGGTGAAATGCAGGCCCGCTGTCGGAGAGGCCGTCGAGCCGTTATTCTTAGCATAGACCGTCTGGTACTTCTCCTCGTCTTCAATGGTGGGTCTTCTCTTTATATAGGGCGGCAGGGGAACCTGGCCGATCTTATTTAAGTCCTTTTCGATATTAACCGTATCCGCAAACTTTATCAATCTGCCTACTTCTCTATTCTCGACGACTTCAGCAATCACCTTACCTTCTTCGCAGATTAATTTCCTGCCGAGGAATAATTTCGATGCGGGCCTAAGAAGCGCCTCATAAAGATTATTCTTTATTTTCTTAAGCAGGAATATCTCGGCCTTCCCGCCTGTCTCTCTCTTACAGATTATCCTCGCCGGAATAACCCTGCTATTATTCAATACTATGGTATCGCCCTTTTTTAAAAACGCCGGTATCTCTTTAAAGGACTTATGCCTTATGGTCTTTCTCTTTCTGTCTAAAACCATCATACGGGATTCGTCTCTCTTCTTGGCAGGATACTGCGCAATAAGTTCCTTCGGCAGATAATAATCGAAATCGGATAATTTCATTGCATTATCTTAATGTTTGAGATTCGCGTCCCCGGATAATAATATCGCAATATACCTTCTGCCTTATAGCGTTTAAGCCCCAGAAAGAACGCCCCCCACTGGCACATGCCGGCGCCGTGGCCCCAGCCGTATCCTTTAAAAAAAGCGCGGTCATTCTTTCCGCGCTTAACCCTGGGCAGAGGTAAAACCTTCAATGCAAAATTGGTGCTGCGCACACGGTTTGGTCCGATAGCCAGACGAAAATCCTTTGCCGGTATAATCATCTCTTTACCATCGGAGATAAATACTAAATCCTTGACTCTCTTTGATGGTCTCCTCTTTTTAATCTTTACATCAATAAGGCCTTTCAAATCATATCCCGCGAGATTTAGTTCTCTCTCTAATTGAGATAATAAAATCTCATACTCCCAGTTATAATGCGGGGAGAACCTGCAAAAACTGCACCTTACCCCTTTCAAGGGCGGCAGATTAAGATCCCAAAGGTTCGATGCGTCTTCCGTGCGGCCTCCGCATGTCGCATGATAATACGTAGGAAATATCTTATCTCTATAAGTAAGGACTTTGCCGCGGGTGAGATCTACGGCCCTATTGGTCCTTATCTTCTCAGAGCCCCTGCCTCCGTAAACTTGAGAGTATATATCGCTGGTCAAATCATAATCACTCTCTCTTCTCACAGACTTCTGATATAATGCATAGGCCCTTGCGGCTATGGCCTGGGCCTTAAGCGTCTCTATGGGCCACCAATGCGAAACCTCATGGTATAACACGCCCTTGAGGTAATCTTCCAGATCTACTTGGTTTATTACAAGCAGCCTCTTATTCTTTGTCCTTATAATATCGATGTTTCCCCGGAAGGTGCGCTTACCGATAGAGACCGAGGTGTCTCTTTTTGGCATAATCTTTATACCGTATATCTTAAGGGGCTTACCTGATATCGAAAGCCCGCTTTCCAGGGGAAGGACAGAGGCCATCTTAAGATTTTTTCCTTTATCTATAAGTTCGTTTGTGTTAAGGGTAAATATCTTATAGCTGCCCTTTATCGTAAGGGTAAGGCTTTTTGAGTCTTTTAATACGCAGACTCTCAATATATTATCTTTAGATTTACTAGACGAGACAGGCGGCTGGACCGCAATTACAATAGCGGCTATTAATAAAGCTATAATAGTATACGCTGTGCGCTGTAGGCTGTGGGCTCTATCTCTTTTCATCGCTTACCTAAAAAGATGAGGATTACTGACAGGATTATGCTTATGAGAATACTGGTGGTTATAGGAAACCAAAATGTAAAATTCTCTTTTTTTATGCATATATCTCCCGGAAGCCTGCCTATCCAGGGGAATTTCTGCGCAAGGATAAAGAGCGTTCCGAGGGCTATAAGCACTATTCCAAAAAATATAAGCGTCTTTCCCATTATTTTTTCTTTTGTTTCTTCTCGTATCGTTCCCGTTCGCTGAAGATACATCCGCAATACTTCTGTCTGTATAAATCTTCCTTCCGCGCCTCTTCCTGGGCACTCTTGAAACCGCCTCTAAAGTCCTTATAATAAAAATTGACGTTAAATCTCTTCTTTAAATCCAGTCCTATCCGCTTTATATCCTCCTGATTTTGGTAAGGGCTTACAAGAAGCGTTGTAGAAAAAGAATCAAACTTTTTCTTGGCCGCAAATGCGGCGGTCTCCTCAAGCCTCATGCGCCAGCATGCCCCGCATCTTGCGCCGAATTGTTCGTTTCCTGATATGCGCCTGAAGAAGTTCTCTATATCGTACTTATGAAATATTACCGGGATCTTGTGTCTATTTGAATATTCGTCCAGGGCGTTTTTTCTATTTATATATTCAGTGTAAGGATGTATGTTGGGGTTATAAAAGAATCCGGTTATAGAATCGAATTCTTTACCGTATACTTCTTCGAAGGGATGCATCATACACGGGGCGCAGCAAACATGCAGGAGTAATTTCACGATTGAAATAATTCTTTCTGCGTTTCTTTTCCCCCGATATGCTTCCTTGCCAGGCTGGTCAGCTCTCTGCCTCGAGGTGTCCTCTTTAGAAATCCGGCCTTTAAGAGGAAAGGCTCTACCATATCGACGATGGTGTCGCTCTCTTCATTTAATGTAGCCGCCAGCGATTCTATGCCGACCGGGCCGCCGTTATAAAAATCGAGTATGGTCTTAAGGACTCTTCTGTCTATAAGATCCAGGCCGCTTGAATCTATGCCTAATGAATTGAGCGCGTCATTAATCACGTCTTTTGCAAGGCGGCCTTTTGTCTTTACCTGTGCCCAGTCACGCACCCTCCTTAAGAGCCGGTTTGCAACCCTGGGGGTTCCTCTTGATCTTTTGGCTATCTCTTGGGCGCATTCTGAATCTATAGTTAAATTCAGCATCTCGGCAGATCTCTTCAATATCGTTGCTATCTCCTCTGTATTATAAAAATCGAGGTGATAAAACATCCCGAATCTCCCCCGCAAGGGGGCGGTTAAGAGGCCCGCCCTAGTAGTAGCGCCTATAATGGTAAAAGGTTTTAGATTAAACTTTATTGTTTTGGCGTAAGGGCCTTTATCTATAACAAAATCTATCTGAAAGTTCTCCATGGCGGGATAGATAAACTCCTCTACAACCTTTGAGAGCCTGTGTATCTCGTCAATAAATAAGATATCTCCTTTAGATAGATTGGTGAGTATACCGATTAAATCCCCGGCGCGTTCTATAGCCGGACCACTTGTAGCTGTAATCTTGGCCCCCATCTCATTGGCTATCACATGGGCCAGGGTGGTCTTACCCAATCCGGGAGGACCGCTGAAGAGTATGTGCTCCAGCGGCTCTCTTCTCTTCTTGGCGGCCTCGAGGGCTATGAGAAGATTATCTATCACCTTCTTCTGGCCCACAAAGTCCGTAAACCCCGCGGGTCGAAGAGAGAGATTAAATACAACATCCTCTTCAGACTCCTTAGAGTCTATATATCTCTCCCTCTTTGGGTCCTTCTTATCCTCTTTGCCCATGATATACCTAAGACGGCGTTTTAGTCGTTAGTATTTAGTCGTTAGTTTCGTCTGGACGATTACTAACGACTATTCCCTAATGACTAACGACTAATCACCTGTTTTCCTTCTGTTTATAGACTTCGTTTAAGATCTCTTCGCAACTCTTTGCGCTGGGATTATTCACAAGGGCCCTGTTTATCATATCCTGCGCTTCTTTCTTCTTATACTCAAGCTGCAAAAGTACTTCTAATGCCTCCTCTTTGACATCGCCTTTTACGGGTTGAATATCCTTAACAAACTTATCCTGGATAAGCCCGAACTTGCCGACTCTGTTCTGCAGCTTCGCCACAATTTCGCGCGCCCTCTGGTCGCCTATACCCGGCAGTCTCTTTAAAAGCGCGGTGTCGCCTTTATCTATGGCGTCTGCGATCGTCGAAAAGGGAAGCGAAAGCGCCCTGCAGGCTGCCTTCGGCCCTACGCCAGAGACGCTTATAAACTCTTCGAAAAACTCCCTTTCAATCTCATTTAAAAAACCTATAAGCATCGGTATAGAGCGTGATGGGTCTGTCTGGTAATAATGGTATGTAACCAACTCTATATTTTCGCCGTCCAGCGCAGAGGCCTCTAATGTCTTCATAACGGCAATGGGGATTAAGACTTCATAGGATATGCCGTTTACGTCTATTAAGACGCCCGCCTCTGTCTTCTTCTTAACTTTTCCGGAAATGCGTGAAATCATACTTTATTTTTAAATCCTCTCGATATATGCGTGGCTTATCGCCACCGCCAAGGCATCGGTTATATCATTAGAATCAGGCGTGCGTTTTAAACCGAGCAGGTTCTTTATCATTTCGCTTATCTGCCCCTTGGAGGCATGGCCTTCGCCGATTACGGCCTTCTTTATCCTCGTCGAGGGATAGCTTATAAGCGGGATTCCTTTTGATCCGCATACCAAACATATCACCCCTCGGGCATGGCCCATAAGAAGGGCCGTAGTGGGGTGTTTGTAGTGAGAATATAACTTTTCTAATACCATTACCGCCGGGCTGTATTCATCAATGAGCTCGATAAGATTGATATAAATATTTTGGAGTCTCTTCTCTATCTTATCCTTCGCGGATGTTCTTATTACTCCGGCTTCTATTAGCCTGAATTTTCCCCGCACAGCCTCGATTAAACCGTATCCTGTAATGTTTAAACCTGGATCAATTCCGAGAATACGCATTAACTTTCTGACTCTGCGGTCTTTAATATCTCTTCCGGGATGTCAAAATTCGCGTAGACGTTCTGTACGTCATCATGCTCCTCAAGGGCATCGACTAAGGCAAGCACCTGTTTGGCCTTTTCATCTTTTACCCTCAAGGTAGATTTCGGTATCATCGTTATTTCAGATGACTCTACCTTTATAGATTTCTCATCCAAGGCCTTCTTCACCTTCTCGTAATCCTGGGGAAGGGTCTTAATCTCAAACGTATTGCCTTCAGTAGTAAAGTCCTCTGCGCCGCTCTCAAGCGCTATCGACATAAGGATGTCTTCGCTTATGGTCTCTTTTGCCACTGCAAAGTATCCCTTCTTCTCGAACATCCAGGATACAGAACCGGCACCCGCCATATTTCCGCCGTGTTTGGAGAATAAATTCCTCACTTCGGATGTGGTCCTGTTTTTATTGTCGGTGAGCGCCTCTATATATATCGCGACTCCGGCAGGACCGTAACCCTCGTACACTATCTCCTCGTAGGTTACGCCTTCGAGTTCGCCGGTGCCCTTCTTTATGGCGCGTTCGATATTATCCGCGGGCATATTCACCTGTTTTGCTTTTTGTATCGCAAGCCTTAACTGCGGATTGGCGTCCGGCTTGCCGCCGCCGTTTCTGGCTGCAACGGTAATCTCCTTTATCGCCTTCGTAAATAATTTACCGCGTTTTGAATCTGTAGCCGCCTTTTTATGTTTTATGCTAGCCCATTTTGAATGTCCCGACATGCCTACTTAGCCTCCTCTTTTGCCTTCTTTGCCTTATCGATAATACCCTGCGCAAGATTAGAAGGTACAATTTCATAATGTGAAAACTGCATCGTATATGTACCCCTTCCGGCTGTTATGGACTTCAGTTCATTTACATATTTATACATCTCCTCGAGCGGAACCTTGGCCTTTATGGTCTGAACGCCCTCGCCAGGCTCCATGCCCATTATCCTGCCCCTGCGGGAATTTAAACTGCCTGTTATATCGCCCATATATTCATCGGGTATTATTATACTTACATTCATTATCGGCTCAAGGATTACCGGCTTTGACTTATTAACAGCCTCTCTAAAAGCATGGCGGGAGGCTATCTGAAAGGCTATATCTTTCGAATCGACAGGATGGGTCTTTCCGTCATATACAATCGCTCTCACATCTATCATGGGGAATCCCGCGAGGACGCCTGAGTCCATGGCTGACTTAATCCCCTTTTCGCAGCTTACAACAAACGGACCGGGTATCGCCCCGCCTACTACCTCATCTACAAATTCAAACCCCGTGCCGCGCGGAAGAGGCTCTATGCGCATCCAGACCTCTGCAAATTGGCCCGCGCCTCCCGTCTGTTTCTTATGTCTGTATTGCGAATCACCTTTTGAGGTAACGGTCTCCTTATATGCGACTTTCGGGGTTCCCATATCGACGTTTACGCCGTATCTCTGTTTCATGCGGTTCAGCATAATATTAATATGCAGTTCACCCATGCCGGATGCTATAAGCTCCTTTGTCTGTGCGTCCCGCGTGTTCGTAAAGGTAGGATCCTCTGCGCTCAATTTTTGGAGGGTAGTCATAATCTTATCTTCGTCAGAGCGCGTCTTAGGTTTTATAGAAAAAGATATGGCGGGTTCGGGAAAGTTTATGTCAGGAAATCTTATGGGGTTCTTCTCCTCCCCCAGGGAGTCGTTTGTCTGGGTATCCTTTAATTTGACCACCGCTATAATATCACCCGCTAATGCCGTATTCTGGGCCTTATGCTCCTTGCCCAGCAGTGCGAATAGGGGGCTTAGCTTCTCCCTACTCTGCCTTGTAATATTGTAGACGCTGGTGTTTCCCGAAATCTTTCCCTGAAATATCTTAAAGACCGATATCTGGCCCACGTAGGGATCCGATATAGTCTTGAATACTTGGGCCGCGAATGCGCCGTCTGATTTAGGTTCTATCTGCATCGGTTCGTTATTTGAGGCATTTATCGCCTCGACCGGCGGCATATCTAAGGGGGAAGGGAGGAAATCTACCATCGCTTGAATAAGCTCTTTAATGCCTATATTCTTGGTTACGGAACCGGCAAATACGGGTATAATCTTTCCTGTAACTACCCCTACCCTGAAAGCGCCGGCAACCTCTTCCTTTGAGAGTTCGCCTTTATCCAGATATTTTTCAAGGAGCGAATCATCGGATTCGGCGACGGCTTCCGTTAGGGAATTGCTCAATTCCTCTGCCTTGGATTTTTCGTCTCCGGAGAGCTTATCCATCCCATCTTTGGTTAAAAGATCGGCTATTCCGCTAAAAGAAGACGTGCTTCCTATTGGGTAGCCTACTACTGCTATGCCCTTCTTTATCTTTGCCTTTACGGATTCTACGCATTTGTTGAAATCCGCGCCTTCTTTATCCATCTTGCCAATGAATACAATACAAGGAAGGTTTCTCTTTTTAATAAGCTTTATCATAGACTCGGTGCCGACTTCGACTCCGGCGGTCGCGTTTACTACCAATATCACCGCGTCGACTACCTTGACGCATCCCTCGATCTCGCCCTGGAAATCGGAGAAACCGGGCGTGTCAATGATATTAACCTTTACATCATTATAGTGTAAATGAGAAATAGAGGAACTTACGCTTGCCTGTCTCTCTTTCTCGTCTTCGTTATAATCTGAAACCGTATTCTTCTCAGCTATGCTGCCGGATTTCGGGATAGAGCCTCCGCTATATAGAAGCATCTCGGTAAGCATGGTCTTTCCGGCCTGTGAATGTCCAAGAATAATTATGTTTCTAATGTTTTCTGTCTTAAATTCAGCCAAAATCACACCTCCATGATACGATTTAATATTACTAATATTATATCAATTGTGTTATTAATATATATTAAAATCGGGATTTTGTCAACCTTATTAAAGGCTTAATATCTCCTGTAAAAGCAAGGGCTTTTATTGTAGTAAGCGGGGGGTTGTGCCGCGATAACGGCAGGGGATGCAAAAAAAGGGAATTAACGCTTCTTCGTAAAGATATTGCTTATTTTTCGCAGGAGCCTAGCAGAATCCAAGGGTTTTTCCACATATTCCTCAGCGCCTAATTCCAGGCCGAGTTCTCTGTCCCATTGCTCTGATCTTGCGGATACCATAAGTATAGGTATCCCCATTAGGTCTTTATCGTTTTTTACTATCTTGAGGAGATCTCTTCCATCCAGCTTTGGCAGCATTACGTCTAAGAGGACCAGATCGGGCATTGTCGCCTTTATCTTTTCTAAGCCTTCCTCGCCGTCATAGGCTATATCTATATGGTAGCCCTCTCTTTCCAGAAGCTGCCTGATTACATCGGCCATATCCTTTTCATCTTCAACAATCAGTATACGTTTTCCCATGGCTTGTAATATTTAGGTTATTTTTTAGAATCCTTTGCGCGCAGGCTGGCGATCTTTGTAAGGACCACGTCTTCGAGGTGTTTGCCCGTAAAAGGCTTAGGGATATAATCATCTGCCCCTAATTCCCTCGCTTTTCTTATCGTATCCTCATCTTCTATAGCGGTTAACATTATGATTTTTGCATTCTCGTCGATCTTTTTTATCTTCTTTAAGGCGTCTAATCCGTTCATATCGGGCATAATAATATCGAGCAATATTAAATCCGGCTTTTGCTTCTTTACGGTCTTTATCGCCTCTTTCCCGCTGTAAGCGCTTATTATATCAAACTTATGGCGCGATAGGAATGTTACTAAGAGTTGATTTATTTCTTTTTCGTCATCAACCACCAATATCTTGCACGTTCCGGACTTATCTTTTTCTTCCACAGTAAAGCCCTCCTGGTAATATAAGTATACCGAGAAAACCCAAATTTTGCAAGAGGGAATATCACCGAAACATTTGAGCGAGGGTCGATTTAAAGGGCCGAAAATTAGATTGGGCTCTATCCAGCTAGAGGGTCTGGGGGTTTGCCGGAGCGACTGATTTAAAATCGCGAACACAAACGCGCCATTTAGAAAATGCCCTGTTAAGGGCATGTGAGCGACCGAAGGGAGTCCCGAGCGAAGTCGAGGGACGATTTTAATCACAGCGAGCGAGCGGCGCGTATCCGCGAGCGAGCGGCAAGCGGAGGCAAACCCCCAGACCCTCTAGCATATAAAAAGGGCCTGCTATCTCTAGCAGGCCCTTTAAATTAAACCGAGTGACTACCTACTCTACCGCACAGTTGCCCGTGTAGTACCATCGGCCTTGAGGGACTTAACTGCCGTATTCGGAATGGGAACGGGTGTGACCCCCTCAGTATGGTCACTCGGAAAATATATAAAAATATGACAACCGTGTAACAAAGGAATTATAATTTCAAATGGTCAAGCCGCTACGACAGATTAGTATCCCTAAGCTAAAACCCTTACGGGCCTTACACATGGAACCTATCAACCTTGTAATCTTCAAGGTGTCTTCGGTCGTCTTGCGACGACGGGATACCTATTCTTGAGGGGGGCTTGGCGCTTAGATGCTTTCAGCGCTTATCCTTTCCGGACGTAGCTACCCAGCATATGCCACTGGCGTGACAACTGGAACACCAGAGGTCCGTATGTCCCGGTCCTCTCGTACTAAGGACATTTCCTCTTCAAGTATCCTACGCCCGCAACAGATAGGGACCGAACTGTCTTACGACGTTCTGAACCCAGCTCACGTACCACTTTAACTGGCGAACAGCCAGACCCTTGGGACCTTCTCCAGCCCCAGGATGTGATGAGCCGACATCGAGGTGCCAAACCTCCTCGTCGATATGAACTCTTGGAGGAGATAAGCCTGTTATCCCCGGAGTACCTTTTATCCGTTGAGCGACGGCAATTCCACACTACACCGTCGGATCACTAAGTCCTGCTTTCGCATCTGCTCGACTTGTCAGTCTCACAGTTAAGCTCCCTTGTGCCTTTACGCTCCACGTACGATTACCAACCGTACTGAGGGAACCTTCGAACTCCTCCGTTACACTTTTGGAGGAAACCGCCCCAGTCAAACTGCCCACCTGGCACTGTCCCCCCCCTGGATTCACAGGGGTGGGTTAGAACCCTAGTATGATAAGGGTGGTATTTCACTGTTGGCTCCGCACAGGCTAGCGCCCATGCATCAAAGCCTCCCACCTATACTACACATATCTAACCAAAATCCAATACCAGGATACAGTAAAGGTTCCGGGGTCTTTCCGTCTTGTTGCGGGTAACCGGCATCTTCACCGATACTACAATTTCACCGAACCCCTCGTTGAGACAGCGCTCCTGTCGTTACACCATTCGTGCAGGTCGGAACTTCGCGTTATTCCTCTATTTCTAGAGGCGCAGACTATATCTTAATTTCTTCTCGGGGGAATTTCTTTTTGCCAGCGCGATTAATTTCGCTCGCAAGTTTTAGGATATCTTGAAGGCCTTTCTTGGTAAGATGCTGCTTGAGTTGCATTCTGCTGCAAATATCCGCAAATCTTTCAAAATCAACACTCTTACTTGAAAGTAGCGGATATTTCTTAAAATGCGGAATTACATTCGTTACCAATTTATCGACGCTGCGTATTTCGAATTTCAACGTCTTATCAGATCTATCAGGCCTGATCGTGCCACATTTAAAACGTTGTTTGAATATTTTTAGCACGTTTATGCGGTCACGGTTTTGGCTAACAGAAAAACTGGGTCTTATTTCCCAGCCAAATTTATGTCGTCTGCTTTTGTTTATTGATACACAAAAACAGCCTTCTCCATCAGCATAACCTGATAAATATGAGCCTATATCCATCTTCCCCTCTAGAAGAAATCCTGGCGTATTATGGCGGTTAGAATTTCCAACCATCTCAGGCTTTCGCCTTCAGTCGTTACGGGGTCAATCTACAAACTGTAGACGACTTCCCACGGTATTACCCTGATGTTAACACAATTTCCTTGAGAATTGCAACAACGAGGGCTTCACCGTTATAAGCCAGTACGGGCTCGTTTCTACTTACCCGACAAGGAATTTCGCTACCTTAGGACCGTTATAGTTACGGCCGCCGTTTACCGGGGCTTCGAGTCAAAGCTTTGCCTTACGGCTAACCTCTTCCCTTAACCTTCCGGCACCGGGCAGGTGTCAGTCCCTATACTTCCTCTTTTGGAGTTAGCAGAGACATGTGTTTTTGCTAAACAGTCACAAGAGCCTCTTTATTGAAGCCTATCCGAAGATAGGCACCCCTTCTTCCGAAGTTACGGGGCTATTTTGCCGAGTTCCTTAACGAGGGTTCTTTCGAGCGCCTTAGGATTTTCTCCTCATCTACCTGTGTCGGTTTACGGTACGGTCGTTTGCTCGACTCATCCTGAAGCTTTTCTAGGTAGTGTAGTGTCAGTCAGTTCGCCCTTTCCGTAGATCGGGCTCCTCGTCACCCCTCCCTCTTAGCTAATTTGGTGCTATAGAGGTGCGGGCTTAAACGCGCACATCCATCCGCGCGATGACTTAACTTCCTACGTCACTCCAGACTTAAACGTCGAGTAAGCGGTGCCGGAATATTAAACCGGCTATCCATCACCTACGCCTTTCGGCCTCGGCTTAGGACCGACTAACCCTGGGCGGATTAACCTTCCCCAGGAAACCTTAGATTTACGGCGAACGGGTTTCTCGCCCGTTTTTTCGCTACTTATACCGGCATAATCACTTCCATTTCGTCCAGCGCTCCTTACGGTGCGCCTTCAGCCTAGAATGGAACGCTCCTCTACCACTCAACATTTCCGAAGAAACATTGAATCCGCAGCTTCGGTAACTAGTTTGAGCCCCGATCATTATCGGCGCGAAACCACAATTGACCAGTGAGCTGTTACGCACTCTTTAAATGATGGCTGCCTCTGAGCCAACATCCTGGTTGTCTAAGCAGTTTCACATCCTTTACCACTTAACTAGTATTTGGGGACCTTAGATGGCGGTCTGGGCTGTTTCCCTTTCGAGAATAGAGCTTATCCCCTACTCTCTGAGTCCTGAGGTAAGGGTAACGGCATTCGGAGTTTGATTGGGTTCAGCAGCCTGGTAGGGCCCCTAGCCCATTCAGTACTCTACCTCCGTTACCTATTTACTCAAGCCTATCCCTAAAGATATTTCGAGGAGAACCAGCTATCGCCAAGTTTGATTAGCCTTTCACTCCGACCCACAACTCATCCCATAACTTTTCAACGTTAACGGGTTCGGACCTCCACTCCGTTTTACCGAAGTTTCATCCTGGCCATGGGTAGCTCACTTGGCATTCGGGTCTACTTAACACAACTATGTCGCCCTATTCAGACTCGCTTTCGCTACGGCTTCCCCCGCTTAGCGGGGTTAACCTTGCTACGCTAAGTAACTCGCCGGTTCATTATGCAAAAGGCACGCAGTCAGGCATTCTATGCCCGAAGGCATAGCATAGCCCTTCCACCGCTTGTAAGTTCATGGTTTCAGGTACTATTTCACTCCCCTTACAGGGGTACTTTTCAACTTTCATTCACATTACTTGTGCGCTATCGGTCAACAGTCAGTATTTAGCCTTAGCCAGTGGTCTGGCCGGATTCCTATGAGGTTTCACGTGTCTCATAGTACTTGGGAAATAGGCCAAAGAAGTCCAATCCCTTTCGCATACCGGACTATCACCTTCTATGGTCGACCTTTCCAGGTCGTTCTGCTAGGAATATGGATTTGTAACTTCCCGATCGATCTGTATCTCGATCCAGCTTACTCCCACAACACCCCAAATACAACGCATACAGGCTACACGTAAGTGAGGTTTAGGCTATTCCCGTTTCGCTCGCCGCTACTCAGGGAATACTATTCGGTTTCTTTTCCACAGGTTACTAAGATGTTTCAATTCTCCTGGTCTCGCTTCCCTTTCGGGATGTCTGGACATTACTCCAGACGGGTTTCCCCATTCGGAAATCTCCGGGTCAAAGCATGTTTGCGGCTCACCGGAGCATATCGCTGCTTACCACGTCCTTCATCGCCTGCTGTCGCCAAGTCATCCACCATAAACTCTTTGTAGCTTGACCAAAAATTTACTCGAAAAGATGCCTTTGTTACACAGTTGTCAAAGAACACATCCTTCGGGACACTTCTTTTAACTTTAGAACTTCAAAGCTGAAAAGAAGTGTCCCGTTAGGGAGTGGTTGTGGCCGGGCATAACCCCGGCGAACAACCATCTATATCTCAAATAGCATAAATGCTATATTGATTCGAAATCATTGCCCTGCTCTTGGTGGAGCAGAGCGGGATCGAACCGCTGACCTCCTGCTTGCAAAGCAGGCGTTCTCCCAGCTGAACTACTGCCCCCAGAATTTAGGCTATCGCATTGTTCTGCTACGCTCATAAAAGAAATTCATAGAAGTTTTGAGCTTCGCAGAACATTCTGCTTCGCCAACGTATTCTGCGAAGCCAAGCTTCTATGAAACTCTTAAGCTCGGCGAAGCAGAATGGTGGGCCCGAGTGGTCTCGAACCACTCACCTCCGCGTTATCAGCACGGCGCTCTAACCAACTGAGCTACGGGCCCTATATACGAAAAGCCGCGGTTACCCGCGCCACTTGTGCCTCGGTCTAATCTGATTGGAGAGCCGCAGTACTCCCGCGGTAGTCATTAAAATCGTCAATCGAATAGCCAAGCAAAATATCCAGACTCAAAACTGAACTAGAGTTTGCTGCTCTATCTTTCATTTTTACTACTTTATAAATCAGGCTTAAGCCAGATTTATATTTTTTGTTTATACTCCTTAGAAAGGAGGTGATCCAGCCGCACCTTCCGATACGGCTACCTTGTTACGACTTAGTCCTCCTCGCTAGTCACACCTTAGGCATCTTCCTCCCAAAGGGTTGGTATGATGATTTCGGGTGCAACCAACTCAGGTGACTTGACGGGCGGTGTGTACAAGACCCGGGAACGTATTCACTGCGCCATAGCTGATGCGCGGTTACTAGCGATTCCAACTTCATGCAGGCGAATTGCAGCCTGCAATCCGAACTGGGGGGTGCTTTTTGAGATTGGCTCCACCTTGCGGTTTCGCGACTCATTGTACACCCCATTGTAGCACGTGTGTAGCCCAGGGCGTAAGGGCCATACTGACTTGACGTCGTCTTCACCTTCCTCCTGTTAAACAACAGGCAGTCTCTCTAGAGTGCGCTATCCGAAGACAGCTAGCAACTAAAGACAATGGTTGCGCTCGTTGCAGGACTTAACCTAACATCTCACGACACGAGCTGACGACAGCCATGCAACACCTGTGTACCTGTCCTTGAGGGAGGGCCCGACTTTCATCGGGCTTTCAAGTACATGTCAAGCCCTGGTAAGGTTCCACGCGTAGCGTCGTATTAAACCACATGCTCCACCGCTTGTGCGGGTCCCCGTCAATTCCTTTGAGTTTCAACCTTGCGGCCGTAGTCCCCAGGTGGGGCACTTAATGTGTTAACT
>JADHWH010000010.1 GCA_016783555.1 Candidatus Omnitrophota bacterium
TCGGAAGAACCAATAGTAGTAAACGGCGAAAGAGTAGAGTATCTTTATGAACAGAAGAAGGTTATCGGAGTGGATAATGTTGTGATAACTTATAAAGACGTGACCCTCATGTGCGATAAAATTGTCGTTGATATGGTAACTAAAGAAGCCATTGCCGAGGGGCACGTCATCCTGCTGGAGGGAGGGTACAAGTTCTTAGGCGAGAAGGCCCATTATAATTTCGATACACAAAAGGGGACGATTATAGAGGCAGAGGCGAGAGGCGATCCTTGGTACGGTAAAGGCGATACAGCCGCCAAGGTAGAGGAAAAACAGTATTCAATAGATCGAGGATACCTCACCACATGTAATCTGCCGTACCCCCATTACAGGGTACAGGCGCGAAAGATAAAGATATATGTAAATGACAGGGTAGAGGCGTTCCACGTCATAGTCTTCTTAGGAAGATACCCTATCTTTTACTTTCCTTACTATGTCCATCCCCTGAAGGATAAGAGACCCCGCGTTACTATAGTCGCCGGGCGCAATTCAAGATGGGGATACTTTGTGCTGTCGGCCTGGAGGTATTACCTGCATGAGTGGTCGCGCGGCTATATACACATGGACTGGAGGGAGAAGAAAGGCCTGGGGCACGGCATCGACTATAAGTACAATTTCGGTTATTTCGGGAAAGGGCTTTCGCGTTTTTATTATACGAATGAAAAACACATCATCACGACCGAAGAGGTTGTAGAGGGTCAGAGCGTCGGCAGAGACCGCTGGAGGGTCCAGGTGAGGCATAAATGGAACCTTGACGGCAATACCCTCGCCGTAGGCGAATTCAATAAGAACAGCGACAAATTATTTATTAAAGACTATTTTTTTAACGATGAGTATGAGAAAGAGTCTCAACAGAGGACATTTGTCTCGGTGATAAGGAACAAGCCGGGATATAATCTGAGCCTCTTCTTCCGGGTGAGGACCCACAATTTCTTCACGGTGCTTGAGAAGCTGCCTGAATTAAAATTGGAATTGAAGAGCCACCGGATCAGGGATACCGACTTTTATTACAAGTCAACGACATCGTTTGTTATGCTGCAGAAAAAATACGCGCAAACAGCGTACTCGCGCCAGCCCAAGATGAAGGCCAATAGATTTGACACGAATCACGAATTTTCTTACCTTACGAAGCTCTTTGACTTTTTGACGTTCAATCCGTATTTAGGAATAAGAGAGACGTGGTATTCAGAGGACGCAAGCTGCAGCGAGAGCAAGCTCAGGAACGTCAATGCGTATGGAATGAGGTTTTCGACTAAGTTCTATAGGGTCTTCAACGTAAAATCGGATGCCTTAGGCTTGGGTATAAACGGCCTTAAGCATGTGGTTACGCCTTCGATACACTATAGATATGTGCCTGAACCGAATGTCAAAACTGCGGAATTAAAACAGTTCGATTCGCTGGACGCTGCCGGGCTGCACAATAGAGCCAGCCTATCGGTCGTTAACAGGCTTTTGACCAAACGCGGGCAAGAGAGAATCGAGGCAACGCTGGCGAGATTCACAACCTCGACTCAGGTTTTGATTAAAACCGCAAAAAACAAATCCTTAAGCGATGTTAACTTCGATCTGGAATTAACGCCGTATGACTGGCTGATTATGGACGTCAGATGGATCTATGATCCCAAGGAAAATTCTATAGACAGGGTAAACACAATTATAGCCGCAGAGGTAGAGGATTCCTGGAGAGTGGGTTTTAGCTACAGATTTGAAGATGACCATAAAAAAGGCTCCAGCGACCAGATCGTAACAGATACATTTTATCAATTAGGCCCTAAGTGGAAGATACGCTCTTATCACAGGTTCAAAAAAGGCGCGGATGAAAGCGGTTTCGTGCTGGAGGAACAGAATTACGCTATAGAGAGAGACCTGCATTGCTGGTTCGCCGAGTTTAATTATCAGATGAAGAAGACCCATGGCCTAGAGGTAGACGAAGAGCACAGGGTATGGCTGGTCATGCGCCTAAAGGCCTTTCCGGAGCTGCCGTTTAAGATGTTCAGCAAGAGATACGAATCCCCACGGGCCGGAATGGATCTCAACCGTTCCAAATAATCCCACCTTAATTTTCCTTGCTTATATAGTATATTTATGATAATATAATAGGCCATCAGTATATCAAATATGGTAATATTTTCCCGCCTCGCCTGATCTTTTCACGGCTCGGCGGGATCCCGCCGAGCCGTGAAAAAGACGTTTGGAGGCGGGACAATTCACCATTTTTAAAGACACTATAAGGCTAGCTACTTAACAGGAGGGTATAAGAGTGAATATCTGTGTTATTGGAACAGGATATGTCGGATTAGTAACAGGGGCATGCCTCGCCGATTTAGGAAATAATGTTATATGTGTGGACAAGGACAAGGCTAAGGTCGACAGCCTTAAGAAGGGACGCGTTACGATATATGAACCCGGCCTTCAGGAGCTTGTGAGGCGCAATAAGAAGCAATCCAGGATTAGATTTACAACGAGCATTAAAGACGGCGTAAAGAAGTCCACCGTAATATTTATAGCTGTGGGAACGCCCCCCAGGCCTACAGGAGAGGCAGACCTTACCTTTGTAGAGAGTGTCTCGAAAGAGATAGCGATGAACATGACCTCTTATAAGCTT
Organism: Candidatus Omnitrophota bacterium; assembly: GCA_016783555.1. Taxonomy (GTDB): domain Bacteria; phylum Omnitrophota; class Gorgyraeia; order JABMRJ01; family JABMRJ01; genus BS750m-G22. Next base: position 2,645 of record JADHWH010000010.1, read on the forward strand.
ATCGTGGAAAAGTCAACTGTCCCCATAGAGACAGGCGAGTGGATTGAGCAGACGATTAATGCCAACAACAAGAAGAATACACCGTTTGACGTAGCGTCCAACCCCGAGTTTTTAAGAGAGGGTTCGGCCATCAACGACTTTATGCGCCCCAACAGGATAGTGATCGGCGTAAACAATAAGAGATCGGAAGAACTGCTCCTTAAGTTATACAGCCCCCTCAAAGTGCCCATAGTGGTAACGAATATAAAGAGCGCTGAGATAATAAAGCATGCCTCAAACTCATTCCTGGCCACAAAAATATCTTTTATAAATGCTATAAGCAACATATGCGAAAAGGTGGGGGCTGATGTAACAGAAGTTGCAAAGGGTATGGGTATGGACAAGAGGATCGGCCCCGCGTTTTTAGACGCCGGCGTGGGATTCGGAGGTTTCTGCTTTCCAAAAGACCTTTTGGCGTTTATACACATTTCCGGTAAGTTAGGATATGATTTCAGACTCCTGAAAGAAGTCGAGAGGATAAACACCAGGCAGAAGGAGTTATTTATCAGCAAGATAAAGGAAAATATATGGAATCTAAATAATAAGACCATCGGCATATTAGGTCTCTCCTTCAAGCCTAATACGGATGACATAAGGTATGCGCCCTCCCTCGATATAATAAAGGCCCTTAAAGAAGAAGGGGCGAAGATAAGGGCGTTTGACCCCCATGCTATGGAGAAGGCCAAGAAGGAGTTAAAAGACGTTGTTTTCTGCAGAGACGCTTATGATGCGGCACGAAAGAGCAACTGCCTTGTCATAGTTACCGAATGGAATGAGTTTAAAGAACTGGATTTTGTAAAGATAAAGAGGCTTTTAAAGCAGCCGCTCGTTATCGATGGAAGGAACATATACAGCCCAAAGAAGATGAAGAAGATGGGCTTTAAATACGTATGTATAGGGAGGAAGACGTGATAGAGGGTGTCGTGGTAAAGAGATTAAAGGTCATCCCTGATGAGAGAGGAAGATTGATGGAGATCTTGCGGCGTGACGACGCAGTATTTAAGAAGTTCGGGCAGGTCTACATGACGACGGTGCACCCCGGCATTGTAAAGGCATGGCATTACCATAAGCTCCAGACAGATTCGTTTACCTGCGTTTCAGGCGAGATAAGGCTTGCGCTTTATGACTCAAGACCGGAATCGCCTACCTACAAGGAGACCGCAGAGTTCACGATGAGCCTCGATCTGCCCATGCTGGTTCAGATTCCACCGCTCGTATTCCACGGATTTAAATGCACGAGCGCGAAAGAAGCGATGGTTATCAATACCGTCACTGAACCCTACAATCACAATAATCCCGATGAACATAGAGTCGATCCATACGAAAACGATATCAATTACGATTGGAGGAGATAACCGATGAGAGGAGTAATACTTGCCGGTGGATTAGGAAAGAGGTTGTATCCCTTGACAAGAGTCAGCAACAAACATCTATTGCCGGTCTATAATAAGCCGATGATATATTACCCGATAGATGCCCTTGTCGAGGCCGGTATCAGGGATATATTAATAGTTACAGGCGGCAATCATGCGGGGGAGTTTTTGCGCCTTTTGGGCAACGGCCACCAATTTGGCCTCAAGCACCTTAACTATACCTATCAGGAAGGCGAGGGAGGCATAGCGGCCGCGCTCTTATTGGCGGAACACTTTGCGGACGGCGAAAAGATAGTGGTTATTCTGGGCGATAATATAATTGAAAAGGATATAAGAAAAGAGGTCACTGATTTTAAGAAACAGCCAAAGGGCGCAAAGATACTTATAAAGGAAGTTGAGGATCCGGGTAGATTCGGCGTTGTCACGTTAAGGGATAAAAAAATAGTCTCTATCGATGAGAAACCGAAAGACCCGAAGTCAAATTATATAGTCACAGGGATATATATGTACGACAACCAGGTCTTTGATATTATAAAAGAGCTTAAGCCCTCATCCAGAAACGAACTTGAGATCACCGATGTTAATAATAAGTATCTAAAGACCGGAGAGCTTACATATGATATATTTGACGGATGGTGGTCGGATTCAGGGACTTTCGACTCTCTTCTTAGGGCGAATAATCTGATTGCAGAGAGAGAGCGCAATAGATGAGGAAGATATGAGAAAGATACTCGTAACCGGAGGCGCGGGTTTTATAGGCTCGAATTTTATAAGATATATACTTAATAAGCATAACGACTGTTATATTATAAATCTGGACAAGCTGACTTACGCCGGAAATAGAAACAACCTGAAAGATATCTATAGAGACCCGCGTTACAAATTCGTTAAGGGCGATATATGCGACAGGTTTGTTGTGGATAGGCTTGCGAAGGAATGCGACACGATAATAAATTTCGCGGCGGAATCGCATGTAGACAGGTCGATTAAAAAAGCGGCCTCGTTTGTCGAAAGCAATATAAACGGCGTGAGGGTGCTCCTCGATGCCGCAAAGAAGTATAAGGTCCCGAGGTTTTTACAGATCTCGACAGATGAGGTTTACGGAAGCATCATTAAAGGACATTCTAAAGAAGGCGATCCATTGAGGCCTTCGAGCCCCTATGCCGCAACCAAAGCGGCGGCGGATCTCTTGTGCCTCTCTTATATCACCACATATAAGATACCTATTATAATTACGAGGTCTTCCAATAATTTCGGCGAGTATCAGTTTCCCGAAAAGATAATGCCGCTCTTTATAACCAATCTGCATGAAGACAAGAAGGTCCCCCTTTATGCGGATGGAATGAATAGGAGAGATTGGATTTATGTGCTCGATAATTGCGAAGCTATAGACTGCGTTTTGGAGAAAGGCAGGACCGGCGAGATCTACAATATAGGCGCGGGCAGCGAAAAGACCAACCTCGAACTTACGCATTTGATATTAAAGGTTATGAATAAGCCCATGAGCTTTATTCAGCACGTAGAAGACAGGCCGGGCCATGATAAACGCTACGGCCTCGATTGTAAAAAGCTGAAACAACTCGGTTATAAGCCCAGATACGATTTTTATAAGGCCCTGGAATTTACAGTAGAGTGGTACAGGGATAATGAGTGGTGGTGGAGACCGTTAAAGAAGGGAAGATAATGAAAGTACTTATTACCGGCTCAGGGGGCATGTTGGGAAGCGCCCTTTGCGATGTCTTGTCTGGAAGTAATTACAAGATAATCGGGTTGGATGTAAAGAAACCCTCCGCTAAAAGGAGATTTAATAATTTTATAAGGTGCGATATCACCAATTATAACAAACTATTAAAGGCCGTAAAAGGTTCGGGCCCCGATCTTATCATACACACGGCGGCATTTACGGATGTAGACGGATGCGAGTCAGATCCGGGAAGGGCGGAGAGCGTAAACAGCCTGGGCGCGCGTTATATTGCCGAAACGGCGCTAGAGGCGAATTCACGGCTCATCTATATAAGCACGGATTTTGTCTTTGACGGTCAGAAGAAGGAGTCCTACAGAGAGAATGACGAACCCCACCCGATAAATATTTACGGAAGGTCCAAGCTGGACGGCGAGAGATATGTCAAGGAGATAGCCGGGAAGAATCACCTTATTATAAGATCCAGCTGGATATTCGGCATGGGAGGCAAAAATTTTGTGGATACTATATTAAATAAGGCCAAGACGCAGAAAGAGTTAAGAGTCGTGAGCGACCAGTTTGGCTCTCCTACATATGCCGCGGATTTGGCGGATGCGATTAAAAGGATACTGGATATCCTTAAAGATAGAATTGACATAAGCGGGATCTACCACATTACAAATAGCGACAACTGCTCTTGGTATAAATTGGCCCAGAGGTCTCTTAGGTTTGCCAATATATACGATATCGACCTTATCCCTATCACCTCGCAGGAATTAGACAGGCCGGCAGAGCGGCCCATGATATCCATATTGGACAACGCGCGTTTCGTAAAACTTCTGGGCAGACCCATGAGACCCTGGGAGAAGGCCCTCGAAGAATATATCCGCTTAAGGAGACAAAGGAGAAAGAAAGATGTATAAGGCATTATGTAAAAAGATTAGGGATAAAAAAGCCAAAGTGGGAATAATCGGCCTGGGATATGTGGGGCTTCCGCTCGCTATTACATTCGCAAAAAAAGGATTTGACGTTATAGGGATAGATATAAACAAAAATAGAATAGCAAAGATTAAGGAAGGCGTCTCTTATATATCAGATGTTTCTGACTATGAACTAAAAAAGGTGCTGCGAAAAAGAAGATTCAAAGTAACAACAGACTTTAAGGCTATAAGAAAAATCGACGCGGCCGTTATCTGTGTACCCACTCCCCTGGGAAAGAAGAGAAGACCGGATATCTCTTATATAAAAAAGGCCGTTACTAACGTTAAGGAAAATATTCAAAAAGGCCAGGTGATTATCCTTGAGTCAACAACATATCCGGGGACAACAAGGGAGATACTCCTGCCCATCTTGGAATCGACAGGGCTTAAGGAAGGCAGAGATTTTTATCTAGGTTTTTCTCCTGAGAGGATAGACCCCGGCAACAAATTTTACAAGACAGAAAATACTCCGAAAATTATAGGCGGCATCTCTAAAAAATCTACCCATATCGCCGGACTTCTTTATGAAAAAATAATAGAAAAGGTCATACCGGTCTCTTCCGCAAGCGCCGCAGAGATGGTGAAGCTTTTAGAGAATACGTTTCGCATTGTAAATATCGCCTTGGTTAATGAGATAGCGATGTTGTGCGAGAAATTGGGCCTCGACATATGGGAGATAACAGACGCCGCAAAGACAAAACCTTACGGTTACATGTCTTTTTATCCGGGGCCGGGCGTAGGCGGCCACTGCATCCCAGTGGACCCTTTGTACCTATCCTGGAAGGCAAAGAGGCATGGGTTTGAGACGCGGTTCATAGATTTGGCCTCTTCTGTAAATGAAACGATGCCGCATTATGTTGTAGGAAGGCTGAGAAAGATATTGGCTGATAGGAAAAAAAGAATAAGAAATGCCCATATATTAATTATCGGCGTGGCTTATAAGAAAGACGTGAAAGATTTGAGAGAATCCCCGGCCATTGAGATTATAAAGCTTTTGCAGAAAAAAAGAGCACAGGTCTCTTATCACGATCCCTATTTTCCTTATCTTGAAATAGACGGTGTCAATATGAGACCCGCAAGAATAGACAGAAAGAATTTAAAAAAATTCGATTGTGTCTTGATTGCCACAGAACACACGAATATCAACTATCGATTTTTGGCAAGATATTCAAAATTGATTTATGATACAAGGAATATTCTCGATAGATCAGGCATAAGAGGGAGAAACATAATAAAGCTATAAAAGCGAAAGGAGCTTAACAAAATGAGTAAATTTTTAGTAACCGGAGGAGCAGGTTTTATAGGCTCAAATATAGTCGATGAGCTCGTAAGAAGCGGCCATGACGTAAAGGTCATAGACAATTTTGTAACGGGAAAGAGGGAGAATCTGGAAGATGTGATTGACAAGATAGAGCTTATAGAAGGTGACATAAGAGATTTGGACGCTGTAAGGAAAGCAGCAAAGGGGATGGATTACGTTCTCCATCAGGCGGCATTCAGATCCGTGCCCAAATCGGTAGACAACCCGATATTTACAAACGATGTAAATATAGCGGGTACGCTTAACGTGCTCATAGCCTCTAAAGAGGCGAACGTCAAGAGACTTGTCTATGCCTCCAGCAGTTCCTGTTACGGCGATACGGATGAGTTTCCCGAAAAAGAGGAGAGCCTTCCCATGCCTATATCACCTTATGCGGTGTCGAAACTAACCGGGGAATATTACTGTAAGACATTCAGTGTAACGTATAATCTCCAGACGGCGTCCCTCCGCTATTTTAATGTCTTCGGCCCGAGGCAGAACCCCGAATCCAAATACTCCACCGTAGTGCCCGCCTTTATCTTTAGTATGCTGAAGGACGCGCCGCCGACTGTGGACGGTGACGGCAAACAATCCAGGGATTTTACTTTTGTTAAGAATGTAGTAGCGGCCAATATAAAGGCCGCCCTCTTAAAGGGGAGATTAAACGGCGAGGTATTCAATGTCGCCTGCGGTAAATCGCATTCTGTGCTCGACATAATCGACAACCTTAATAAATTGATGAAGAAGAATATAAAGCCGAAATTCGGACCTCCGCGCGCTGGCGATGTTAGAAAGACCCAAGCGGATATAACAAAGTTAAAGAAGATATTAAAGATTGTGCCGAAGGCCGATTTTGAAGAAGGCTTGAGAGAGACACTCAAGTGGTTTATGGACAATAAGGTGGAGATCTCTTAATAGGGGGAGGAGGAAAAACTTGAAAAAGCGGATACTGATAACGGGCGGCGCCGGATTTTTAGGTTCGCATCTCTGCGACTATCTTATAGCCAAAGATTACAGGGTTATAGTGATGGATAATTTAATAACCGGCACGCTGGAGAATATTAAACATTTGACGAATAATAGGGACTTTGAATTTGTCGAACAGGACGTAACGAAATATATAGAGATAAAAGGAAAGCTTGATTATGTCCTGCACTTCGCCTCTCCCGCAAGCCCCATAGACTATAAAAATTTTCCGATTCAGACATTAAAGGTCGGCTCTTTGGGGACACATAACGCGCTGGGCGTGGCTAAGGCAAAAGATGCTGTTTTTCTTCTTGCTTCAACCTCAGAGATTTACGGAGACCCGCTCGTCAACCCACAGCCGGAAAGCTATTGGGGTAATGTCAATACAGTCGGGCCGCGCGGCGTCTATGACGAATCGAAACGTTTTGCCGAGGCCTTAACTATGGCATACCACAATACACACAAAATCGATACAAAGATAGTGCGGATATTCAATACATACGGCGAAAGAATGCGCAAAGGCGACGGAAGGGCCATACCGACTTTTATAGAGCAGGCCCTCGGCGGCAGGCCTATTACCGTATTCGGCGAGGGAAGACAGACAAGGAGTTTTTGTTACATATCCGATATGATTGAAGGTATTTATAAGTTGATGGTCTCTGATATAAATAGACCGATAAACCTGGGAAATTCCGACGAACTTACCGTACTCAGGCTTGCGGAGATAATCATAGGGCTAACCAAGTCAAAATCGCGCATCAAATATAACCCGCTACCCATCGATGACCCGAAAGTGAGACGGCCGGATATATCATTTGCAAAGAAGAGCCTGAATTGGAAGGCCGGGATAGACCTTGAGGAAGGACTGAAAAAGGCCATAGAGTACTTCAGGAGGTAGTTATGCCTAATTATCTTCTTACAAAGAGGCAGGACGAGGTCTTTAGTTTTATAAAAGATTATATCGGAAAGAACAACCGTTCTCCTTATATAAGGGAGATCCAGGAAGGATGCGGTATCCTCTCTTATAAGGGGGCTATCGACAAGCTGCTTGCCCTTGAAAGGAAGGGCTATATCAAGCGCAAGCTGAATAAGCACAGAAGCATTGCAGTTAAATAACGACTAATTACGAGGTAGACAGATGAAGATTCCGCTTTTAGACTTGAGATTGCAATACAACTCCATAAAAGATGAGATCAGCGCCGCGCTAGACCGCGTTTTGAACGCGCAGCGCTTTGTCCTGGGCGAAGAAGTCGAGCACCTTGAGGGCGAGATAGCCCGTTATTGCGACACTTCTTACGGCGTCGGCGTTGCTTCAGGGACGGACGCGCTTATCTTATCTTTGAAGGCGCTCGGCATAAAAGAGAAAGACGAGGTAATAACTACCCCCCTCTCTTTTATAGCAACGGCAGAGGCGATTTCCAGCGTCGGGGCGATCCCTGTATTTGTGGACATCGACAAGAGGACATATAATATAGACCCCGCCCTTATAGAAGAGAAGATTACCAAAAAGACCAAAGCAATTATGCCCGTCCATATATATGGCCAATGCGCCGACATGGACCCTATCTTGGAGTTGGCAAGAAGGGATAATCTTACGGTGATAGAAGACTGCGCGCAGGCCATCGGCGCGTCATACAAGGATAGAAAGGCGGGCACCATGGGAGACACGGGAGGGGTAAGCTTCTTTCCGAGCAAAAATTTAGGCGCATTCGGCGACGGGGGAATGGTTGTTACAAACGATAAAAAGATAGCTGAGAAGATAAACATACTGCGTGTCCACGGAAGCTCTGAGAGATACCGCCATGAGATATTAGGACACAACAGCAGGCTGGATAATCTGCAGGCCGCTGTCTTAGCGGTAAAGTTGAAATCTTTGGATAAGTGGATAAAGATGCGTCAGGAGCTGGCGCTTCTTTACGAAGACCTTCTATCCGGCACGGCAGTCACGACACCTTTTGTCCCTGAATATAATACGCATACATACCACCTCTATGTTGTCGGTACTCCGCGCAGAGACGAACTCCTGAAGCACCTTCTATCTTCGGGTATAGAGACAAGGGTATACTACCCCATACCGATACATTTACAGGAGTGCTATTCCTATCTGGGTTATAAAAAGGGAGATCTGCCCATCGCGGAATGGGCCTCGGAGAATACGCTTGCGATACCCATATATCCCGGCTTGAAAAAAGAAGGAGCTCGGATAGTAGCGGACTGCATAAAGGAATTTTTCAAGAAATGAACGGCATAAAGATATTGCTGTATCATTCAGTCGGCGATATCGACCCGAGGGATAACCTCGGCATAAGGGTGGCAAAGGAGGATTTTTACCGGCAGATGAGGTTTTTAAAAGAGGATGGTTACAGCGTATGTACGTTAAAGGATGCCGTAGAGAAAATAGAAAAAAAGATCTCTCTCCGCGAGAAGGCGACTGTTATTACCTTTGACGACGGTTACAAGGATAATATATTAAACGCATCCCCCATAATAGAGGGGTTTTCGTTTCCTGCCACCTTTTTTGTAACCGTAAATTATATAGGTGCAGTAAAGACGAGCCCCAAAAGAGATTGGCAGAGTTGGGAATGCATGGATTGGGACGACTTAAAAGAATTGCTAAAGAGAGGCCACAATATAGGCTCGCACGGCGTCCGCCATGTAGATTTATGCGGGCTCACCGCCAAAGAAAGAAAAGAAGAGCTCAAGCTTTCAAAGAAAAGCCTGGAATCGGCATTGGATGAAGAGATAGATTTCTTAAGCTACCCATACGGCTCTTTTGACGACGAGTTGACGAGACTTGCAAGAGAGACCGGGTATAAGGCCGCCTGCACTGTCGCCGGCGGAGTCAATGGCTGGGGGGCAGATCCCTTCAGGCTAAAGAGGATAGAGATTGTAAGAGAGGATACTAAAAAGAGCTTTAAAGATAAGCTGGAAGATATTTATGACAGATAAAACCGACCGGAGCGGGGATAAGAAGATAAAGGTCTTAAGGGTGATAGCGAGATTGAATACGGGCGGCCCTGCTACGCACGTAATCCTGCTCAATTCGGGCCTCGATAAGAAGAGATTCACTTCTTACCTTGCCGCAGGGTCGGTTTCAAGGGGCGAACGCGATATGACGCCTGATGCCAAAAAAGTCGGCATCAAACCTTTTATTATACCGGAATTAAAAAGAGAGATAAGTTTAAAGGACGACCTTGCGGCATTCTTTAAGATATACAGGCTCATGAGGAGACTGAAGCCGGACATAGTGCATACGCATACCGCAAAGGCGGGCGCGTTGGGCAGGGTTGCGGCTATGCTGATCAACGCGCCGATAAAGATACATACTTTCCACGGCCATATATTTCACAGTTATTTCGGCAGATTAAAATCAAAGATCTTTTTAGGCATAGAGAGGATATTGGCGCACTTTACAACCAGGATAGTCGTAATAAGCGAAAAACAGTTAAGCGAGATAAGGGATAGATATAAGATTGCGCCGGAGGGCAAGTATTCTGTCATACCCTTAGGTCTGAACCTCGAACAATTTTTGACTCCCAGCGGCAAAAGGGACTTGAGAAAGGAACTCTCTATAGATGAGGATACGCTTTTAGTTGGGATAGTAGGGAGGCTTGTACGGGTTAAGAACCATAAGATGTTTTTAGAGGCGGCAGAGAGAATAAAAATCAAGTATCCCCATATAAAAGTTAAGTTTTTAATTGTAGGCGATGGGCCATTAAGGGGTGAATTAGAGAGATATACAAAGAAGTTAGGCATGGAAGATTCGGTCATCTTTATAGGATGGCGGGCGAACTTAAGCGCTCTATATGAGAGCCTTGATATAGCATGCCTGACCTCCCTGAATGAGGGCACGCCCATTTCGCTTATAGAGGCCATGGCCTCCGGCAAGGCTGTTTTGTCTACCGATGTCGGCGGTGTCAGGGATGTAATTACGCACAATGAGTCGGGCCTCTTAAGCCCAAGCGGCGACGTAGAGGGTTTTTCACGCAATCTATCCGAACTCCTGCAGGATAAAAAAGAGAGGCAGGGGATTGGAGAGAATGCAAGGGCCTTTGTGACTCGGAGATTTTCTAAGGAGAGGCTCATAAGAGATACAGAAGTTTTATATGACCAGGAACTTAAGAAGGTTTACGGCAGCGAATATAACAGGGTTTTAGAGATTCATGATATGGAGGTCTAAAATATGAGTCCCGTTAGACCTCTACAATAGAGGTACTCGCGGGTTCATAATAATAGAAAAGGAGGTCTAACGGGATGAGGCCAAAGAGAGTACTTATCACAGGCGGGGCGGGTTTTGTAGGTTCGCATCTTGCGCAGGCGCTTCTTGAAAAGGAGAACAAGGTTGTTATCATAGATAACCTATCTACGGGCAGCATGGATAATATAAAACAGCTCAAGAATAATAAAAGATTCTTGTATCACATAGATACCATAATGAATAAAAGGCTAATGAAGCGTTTGATAGAAAACAGCGACATAATATATCACCTCGCCGCAGCCGTAGGCGTGAAGTTTGTAATCGACAATCCGCTGGAGTCGATACAGATAAATGTAAGAGGGACCGAGATATTGCTGGAGCTGGCCAACGATGTGGGAAAGAAGAAGGTTATACTGGCCTCTACGTCAGAGATTTACGGAAAGAATATGGACGGGAAGACCTCCTTTAAGGAGGAAGACGACAGGGTGCTCGGTTCTACGAGCATCTCGAGATGGAGCTATTCATGCACTAAGGCGCTGGATGAATTTTTGGCGCTGGCCTATTTCAGAGAGAAGAAACTCCCTGTGGTAATCGTAAGGCTCTTTAACACCTGCGGCCCGAGACAGACCGGCGAGTACGGTATGGTAATACCGCGTTTTATCAAACAGGCGCTCTTGGGGCAGCCTATAACCGTCTACGGCGACGGCACCCAGACACGCAGTTTTACCTATGTAGGCGATGTGGTAAAGGCCGTCATAGCGCTCGCGGAACACCCCAAGTCAGTGGGCGAGATATTCAATGTGGGTAATTCAAGGTCTATCTCTATAAATGAGCTTGCGCAGAGAATAAAGAAGATGACAGAATCCTCGTCAAAAATAGTCTATGTACCATATGAAAAGGCATACGAAAAGGGATTTGAGGATATGAAATATAGGCAGCCGAATACCTCGAAGATAAGAGAATTTATAAATTTTAAACCCACGGTTGATATAGATGAGATGTTAGAGAGTATTATAAAGGATTTTGAGAGGTAAGATGTTTAGGGCATTACCTTATTCACAGATAGATATTATAGGGGCGTTTTTTATATCCTTGATACTTTCGTATCTTCTGACGCCTGCGGCGGGCCTTGCGGCAATGAAGATCGGATTGGTAGACAGGCCGTCCAGCAGAAAGGCCCATGCCCATCCCACACCGCTCCTGGGAGGAGTGGCGATATTCATAGCCTTTTTTTTAGCCATCCTTTTTACGGTAGGAATGGACAGGAACTTTATAGCTATAACAATAGGAGGGGGGATACTATTAAGTATAGGCTTGATCGATGATAAGATAGGCATGATGCCCGAATTAAAATTATTCGGCCAGCTGGTAGCGGCGCTAATAGTGGTTAAGATGGGCATAAGGGTTGATTTTATAAAGAATTACTACCTCTCGCTTATCTTCAGCTGCGTATGGATAATAGGCATAACAAATGCCATTAATATCCTGGACAATTTGAACGGGTTATCATCCGGTATAGCGGCGATATCCGCTTTCTTCTTCAGCCTCTTGGCGTGGAAGAGGGGGGACCTTTGCGTGGCAACGCTTGCCATCGCCTTATGCGGAAGCTCGATGGGTTTTCTAAGGCACAACTTCCCTAAGGCGAAGATATTTATGGGAGACGCGGGAAGCCTCTTTATAGGTTTCTTATTAGCCACCCTGGCCATACTGGGAAACTGGTCATCGCCTACGCAGATTACGTCTCTTGCAATACCTATACTTATTTTAGGTTATCCGATATTCGATACCATCCTTGTTACAATATCGAGAATGCGCCAGCGGAGGTCCATATTTGACGGAGGGAAGGATCACTCTTCTCACCGCTTGGCGCTTCTGGGGCTTAAGAAGAAGAGGGCGGTATTGCTGATATTTTTTATCAATTTCTGTCTGGGGCTATCCGGATATATATTGTCTAAACTTAAGACCCCCGCCTCAGCCATATTGATAATGGTCATCGTATTTTTATGTATGATAGCGCTGGGCATAAGGCTGGGAATGGTAACTGTAGGCAGCAAGGGCAGGAGAAGAGGATGAGGATAGGTAAGGAAGAGATCATCTCATTTCTGGACAAGACGACAGAGTGGGCATTATACGTACTGATATTCTCTCTTGCCTTTTCCAATACCCTTGTCGAGATATGCGCTATCGCGGCTATAATATGCTGGGTGGCCAAGAAGGCCCTTTTGGGAAAGGGCGGGTTTAAGCTCGCCTATACAGAATTGAATCTGCCGCTGGGGATCTTTTACGTGATAGCCCTCTTATCCATCTTCTGGTCAACAAATCCCGACATAAGCCTAAGGGCGTTTATCCGCAAGCTCACAGAATACTTAGCGCTTTACTTTATAGTAGTCGAAACCGTAAGGGAGAGAAGGGTTGCCTATAATATGATAAAGGCATTGGGCGTCTCTCTTTTAGTCGTATGCCTTGACGGCATATATCAGAAGTTTGTCTTCTTTGATTTTATAAGAAATTTTAAACTCTTTAGCCTACATAATATGACAGGCCCTTTTAAATTTCCAAACGGCTTGAGCTCATGGCTTCTTATAGCGTCGTCTCCGTTTATAGGTCTGGCCTTATTTTATCCATTAGAGAGGAATGCGCCGGACAGAGAGGCGCTAAGATTAAAGACGGCGGCGTCTATCCTGGCGGTACTGGCGGTTTATTGTTTATACTCCACCTATACAAGAGGCGCTATTATGAGTTTCATGGCTTCTGTATTCCTGATGCTTCTTTTAAGGGGCACGAAGATTACATATACCATATGCGCCCTTTTTGTTATAGGGTTTGTTGCCTTGTCAGTGACATTGCCTGTGCCGGAAGGAGCGCATCGTTACCACGGTTTAAGGTATTATATAGGAATGTCGGATCTTATAGGCGGGATAACAAGTAAACACAGGCTCAGGATGTGGACGACCGGATGGAGGATGTTTTTAGACAGGCCGTTTCTTGGCCAGGGGTTTAATACGTTCATGGTCAATTATAATAGATTCAAGGTGCCGGATCAGACCAAGGGTCTCTGGTATGCGCATAACTGCTACCTTCAATTCGCGGCGGAGATGGGGATATTCGGGGCGCTCTCTTTTTTATGGATGATATGGCGCATGACGATAAACTCGATTAAGTCATACAGGCTTATACAGGATGATTTCCTAAGGTTTGCCTTCCTGGGGCTTTTTTGCGGCATCGCGGCGTATCTTTTACACGCGAGTGTCGATACGTCGCTCTACTCGCTCAGGCTGGCGATCTTGTTCTATATTTCGTTGGGATTATTAATGGGGATAAAGAGGGTTGGTTATGGAAAAATATAAACTCGATTGTAAATATTTTAGCGGATATAAGCCGTGTTCGCCCGGCAAGGTCTGTTCGGACTGCAAGGATTACTCCTCCATGGGCACAAGGATATTGATTATCAATTTCGACGCATTGGGAGATGTCCTGAGGACGACCGCGATGCTCCACCCGCTTAAGAGGAAATATAAGACCAGCCATGTAACATGGCTTACCCAAGAAACGGCCCTGCCGCTTCTTAAGGATAACCATTATATAGACAGGGTGCTTGAGTATTCTGTTGAAAATACGCTTCTTCTCTTAACCGAGAGATTCGACGTTCTTATGAATGTGGATAAGTCCAGGCGTTCGGGCTCATTGGCGAACCTTGTCGACGCAAAGGAAAAATACGGTTTCGGTATCACAGAGACAGGCGCAATCTACCCATACAACGTAGAGGCCGAACACCTTTACGAATTGGGACTCAACGATCAGATGAAGTTTAAAGAGAATAAGAGAAGCGAACAAGAGCTTCTATGCGAGGCTATGGGATTAGAATACCAAAGAGATGAATATATATTAAACCTTACTCAAGAAGAGAAAGATTTTGTAAAGAGTTTTAAAAATCAATCAGGCATAAAAGAGAACCAGATTGTTATAGGATTTAATACCGGATGTTCCGGCCTCTATCCGTATAAGAAGCTGAATTTTGATAAGCAGCTTCTTTTTTTAAAGAAGTTACATAAGATATTCGGACATGACAGGATTTTACTCTTGGGCGGCAGGGAAGACACGGAAAACAACAGCGCCCTTAAGAAGAAATTACAGAACAAGGTAGTCTCAACGCCTACGAACGAGGGCCTGAGAAAGGGCATCCTCTTTATGGAACTCTGCGATATAGTCGTGACAGGCGACACGTTGGGGCTCCATATGGCACTCGCTTTAAAAAAGAGCGTAGCGGCCTTCTTTACCATAACGTGCGCGGCTGAGATAGATTTGTATGAAAGGGGAGATAAGGTATTGACAGAGGCCGATTGCAGCCCGTGCTGGAAGAGGGAATGTCAAAACGAGAAGAAATGTAACGAGGCGGTAAATATAGATAGCATATGCGAAGCGGTAAAAGACCTACGTTCAAAGATAGAGAAAAAAGCTTAAAAGTCCTTTTAATAAATCCTTTCGGCATAGGAGACGTGCTATTCTCCACGCCGCTTATCGGAATATTAAAGGATAATCTCCCGCGCGCGTCTTTGTATTATATATGCAATAAGTGGGCGCGCGGCGCGATAGAGGCATGCGGGGAGCTTAAAAAAGTATTTATATTTGAGAAAGGGGATTATAGGGAGCTCTGGGCAAAGGATAAGCTGCGCTGCCTCAAGGAGTTTACCTCATTTCTAAATTCTATTAGGAGAGAAAGATTCGATATCGCCATAGATATGTCTATGGGGCATCAGTATGGTTTTTTTCTTAAGCTCATAGGCGTGCCGGAGCGGGTCGGTTTTGACTATAAAGGAAGGGGCAGATTTTTTACAAAAAGACTTAAGTTTAACGGTTTCAACGACAAGCCTATAGGTGAATATTATAAAGATTTGTTAAGGTTGATCGGCTTGGATATCAAAGATTATCCGACAAAGATATGGTGGACTGAAGATGACGAAAAGCAGACTGACCGGTTTTTCAAGGAGAGCGGTTTGAAAAAGGGCGAGGACGTCATAGGGATAGCGCCGGGCGGCGGAGCGAGTTTCGGCAAGGAAAAGATCGCCTTCAAGAGATGGCCGTCTGATAAATTCGCGAGGTTGTCCGAATCCCTTATGAAAGATATGAATGCGAAGGTTATATTAATATGGGGACCCGGCGAAGAACCCCTCATTATGAGTATGTTAAATTCAATGGCCCAAAGGCCCATTGTGGCGCCTCAGACTACCGTAAGGGAGGCGGCCAGCCTTATGTCGAGATGCGATTGTGTGGTCTGTAACGACGGCGGCCCCCTGCATATGGCTGTGGCGTCGGGCGCAAAGACAGTTTCAATATTCGGCCCGTCGGATCAGAATATATACGGGCCCTACCTCAAGGATAACCGGCATCTTGTCGTAACAAAGGATGTAGACTGCAGGCCTTGCTATAAAAAATTTAAGATCCCTGAATGCAAGAACCTGAAATGCCTTGAGGGGCTTAATGTTGATGAGGTGTTTTCAGCCGTAACAGAGCATATGGCGGAGTTAAGAAGAGATGTTAAAGCCAAAACCCGATAGTTACTATCAAGGGATCAGGGAAGACGTGATAGAGCTTGTGCCCAAAGATGCAGAGAGGGTGCTCGACATCGGCTGCGCGTTTGGCATCACAGGCGAGAACCTAAAGAAGAGAGGGGTAAAAGAGGTAATAGGCGTGGAGCTCGACAAGGACGCATACAGAGAGGCCCAGAAGCGCCTGGATAAGGTATTCTTAGGAGATATTCAGACACTCTCCCTTCCTTTTAAAGAAGATCACTTTGACTGCATAATATATGCCGATATATTGGAGCATTTAGTAAACCCATGGTCGGTGCTTAAAGACCACAGGCAGTTTTTAAGAAAGAGCGGCAGTATAGTAGCCTCTCTTCCCAATGTAAGGCATTACAGGGTTGTAAAGAAGCTGCTTAAGGGGCGATGGGATTATGATGAAAAGGGTGTTATGGATTCGACGCATCTGCGCTTCTTTACCCTGGAGAGCATAAAGAAGATGTTTGCCGAAGCCGGTTACGGAATAGATAAAGTGGTATATAAGATATCAGCCTCTAAGACGAAAAAATTATTAAATAAGATACTTCGCGGCAGATTGAACGAAATCCTATCCGAACAATTTTTGGTAAGGGCCGCGAAGCTATAGGTATAAAAAGATGTCAAGCTGCGATATCATAATACCGGTATGGAATCAGCTTCAATATACGAAGCGGTGCATAGAGAGTATAGCCAAGAATACGCGCTATCCTTACAATCTGATACTGATCGACAATAAAAGCGCCGCCCTTACCAGGGATTACCTTGAGGGCTTCGTAAAAGAGAGCGCGAACGCAACGCTTATAAAAAACGGCGAGAACCTCGGCTTCATAAAGGCGGCAAACCAGGGGCTTAAGCTTTCGAAGGCGCCATACACCTTGCTTATGAATAACGATACTATGCCGACCGACGGATGGCTCACCAAGATGGTAGCTATCGCCGAAAGCGATCCCATGATAGGCCTTGTGAACCCGAAGAGCGAGTCTCCCGGTGGGGCATCTTTGGAGGATTATTCAAAGAGGCTTGCGGAGAATAAAGGCGGATATATAGAGACGAATCAATGCATGGGGTTTTGCATGCTTATTAAGAGAGAGGTGATAGAGGGTATCGGTTATTTAGATGAGATATACGGCATGGGTGGTTTTGACGATACGGATTTTTCAAGAAGGGCGTATCTTAAAGGATACAAATGCGTCTGCGCCAAAGACGCGTATGTATACCACAAATGGCATACCTCATTCAATAAGGCCGGCAACAGAGAAGAGCTTGTAAGGCAAAACGAAAAGATCTTCTTTGATAAATGGGGAAGATACATTAGGATAGGTTATCCCATAATATATAGAACGAAAGACGATTTTTACAGGGATATTAATATATCTCTGTCTATGGCAAGAGAATGGAATTGGGTCCACGCGTGGTTAAAAAAAGATAACGCGCTTAAGAAGGCGCTCGATTCCATGAATCTGCCGGAACATCAGAGCCTGAGGTTGTTTAATATGTCCGGAAATAAGAGACTCTTTTATTTAAGTGTCCTCTTCAGGCTGGTCGAAAGAAGGCTCAAAAAGAGAAAGCTTTTTGACGCTATCCTGGTATCCGACAAAAAATTATTAAATTTTTTGCGTTTTTTTAAAGCACTCTTTTCTACCCCTTTGTTTTACATAGAAAGAGAGCACAGATTAGAAGAATTTAATGAAAAATCGTATAGAATACTGGCAGGCGCAATCGCCGAATCCATCAAGAAAGGAAAGACAGATGAAGTGTGATATTATTATTCCGGTCTGGAATCAGCTGGAACTAACGCGAGAATGCATAAAGAGCATTATAAGGAAGACCCATTACCCCTACAGGCTCGTGATAATAGATAACGGAAGCGACGCGCGGACGCACGCTTATCTGGAGAGCTTAAAAGAGACAGAAGGCGTTCACCTTATAAGAAATGAGGATAACATTGGTTTCGTAAAGGCAGTAAACCAGGCCCTCAAGGTCTCCGATTCGCCGTTTATATGTATAATGAACAATGATACTGTGGCAACCGACGGCTGGCTGCGCGAGATGGTCGACGTAGCTAACTTGAAAGAAGAGATAGGGCTTGTCAACCCTTCGAGTAACAACCTCGGCCAGCACAAAGAGTCCAGCACAATCGATGATTATGCGGCCAAACTCAAGCGCTCTAAAGGGGAATATATAGAGATGGGGGCGTGTATAGGCTTCTGCATGCTCTTTAAGAGGGAGCTCTTCAATAAATTGGGGTACCTTGACGAGATATATAAAGAAGGCAACTTCGACGATACGGATTATTCCAGGAAGGCGGAGAAGGAAGGGTATCTCTGCGTGAGGGCAAAAGGCACTTATGTATATCACAATATGAAGTCATCATTCGCAAAGGTGAAGAATTACGAGCAGTCGTTTAAGAGAAACCAGGAGGTATTCAACAGGCGCTGGGGAAGGCCCAAGAGACTTTTATATATCGTTACAAAGAGCCATGGTAAATTATTCGATTGGATGAGGGACGATATTTATAAAAAAGCGCGCGGTGGAAACTGGGTCTGGCTCTTCTTTAAGGGCCATAACGAAAAGCCCCAGATGCCGGAGCATTCCAACATGAAACTCTTCTATCTTTCACCGCTCTTTTTTGAGCTGAATTGCATCACGAGGATATTAAAGAAGAAGAAGCCCTTCGATTCTGTATATGTTGATGACCCCGGTTTGATAAGGAAGATAAAGAGATTCGACAAATCCCATAAGCATGAGACCATACTTATGGGCGGGTAGAGGGTATGAAGATGGCTGTTGAGGCAAGCGAGATCAAGGCTAAATACGATAAGGACTACAAGGACAGGAAATTCGGAGGCGGGGGCTATACCTCTAAGTGGATATTGAAGCTCCTTTCGCCCGTTAAGGGCAGGAGGCTCTTAGATATCGGATGCGGCCAGGGGCTTCTTCTCAAGGAGGCCCAAAGACTCGGCATTGACGCATGCGGCATCGATATATCTTCCGAGGCGATAAAGCTCGCAAGCGCCAACTCCCCCTCGTCAGATATTATATGCGGCGATGCGCATAGGCTTAATTGGGACGATGATTATTTCGACTATATTACCAATATAGGCAGCCTTGAGCACTTCGAGAAACCCGAGTTATGCTTCAAAGAGATGAAGAGGGTCATCAACAAAGACGGGAAGGTCTGTATAATGCTGCCCAATCTTTATTACTATAGGCATATCATAGACAAGGTTCTGTCGAATAAGGCCCCGACGTCATATCAGATTATTGAAAGGTTTGCTTCACTTAGCGAATGGACAAGACTCATAGAGGATAATGGTTTTAAGATAGAAAGAATTCATAAGTATAACAAATTCAACCGGTCCAAATGGCTTATATTCTTAAGGTCCGTATTTGTACCGCTTCGACTTTCGCACCATTTTGTATTTATATGTAAGAGGCGTCCATGATAGTACTGGGAATCGCAAGCCCCTTCGTCCATGACCCATCAGCGGCTATACTGGTAGACGGGAAACTTATTGCCGCGGCAGATGAAGAGCGCTTTATAAGAGAGAAGCACGCAAGAGATAGCCTGCCGGTAAACGCCGTAAATTTCTGCATAGAGAAAGCGGGCATAAAGCCGGAAGATATAGATTGCGTCGCGTATCCCTGGTCGGATCTCGAGTACCTCAAGAAACTCCCCCAGTATGTAAAGCGTACCTGGCGGACACGGCCCTCCCGCGCGTTTAAGGCGGTATATCAGACACCCAGGACTTTTAAACAAAAGAGACGCAAGCTATACGCAACCCTAAAAAACTGCCGTATAGACCCGGGGCATGTCAAGATTGCTTTTGTCCCGCATCATATAGCACACGCGGCAAGCAGCTACTATCTTTCAGGATTTAAAGAAGCCGCTGTAATATCTATGGATGGGACAGGTGAATTCACAACCACGCTTTTGGGCAGGGCAAAGGATGGGCAGCTTCATACGATAAGGGAATTTATAAGGCCGGATTCCATAGGGAGGTTCTATTCCACAATAACCGCCTATCTTGGTTTTTCAGTGCATGACGGCGAGTATAAGGTGATGGGAATGGCCCCTTACGGAGATCCGGATAAGACGAAGATCGACCACATGCTAAGTTATAATGATAGAGACTATAGGGCAAACGACGATTATGTATGGGTCACCAGATCGAAGAGATACGATAAAGAGAAGGTATTCTCGAAACGCATGGTATCTGATTGGGGCCCGCCCAGAAGCGGCGACGGACTGGCCGAGCCTTATATACACATAGCGGCGGCAACGCAGAAGATCTTCGAGGATGTTACGATAAGGCTTATGGAGACATATTTAAAGGATGAGCTAAAGAGGCATAAGAGCCTCTGTTTTGCGGGGGGATGCGCCCTTAACGTAAGCCTAAATAGAAGACTTATAGAGCACCCTTTGGTGGATAGATTATTTGTCCAGCCCGCCGCCCATGACTCAGGCGCCGCGTTAGGAGCCGCTTCTTATGCAGCGCGTATGCTTGGAGAAGATATCGAGCCGATGCGCCATGTATATTACGGCCCCAGTTATACAAACGGCGAGATAAAGGGCCTATTAGATAAATATAAAATAAGATATACGTATCACGAGGATATAGCCGATATTACATCCAGACTTTTAGCCGAAGGAAAGATTGTCGCCTGGTTTCAGGGCGCTATGGAATACGGCCCCAGGGCTCTCGGCAACCGCTCCATCCTTGCGCATCCGTCTGTCCCCGGCATATCAGATGAGATAAACGGAAGGATTAAATTTAGAGAAAGATGGCGCCCGTTCTGCCCTTCGGTGCTGCCGGAATATCATGAAGAGATATTCAATACAAGACACCCTTCACCTTATATGACCTTCAGTTTCACCGTAAATACCAACTGGCGCGAAAAGATAAAAGAGGCGGTGCATGTAGATAATACGGCAAGGCCGCAGGTAGTGGATATCAAGACAAATCCCAAATTTTATAATCTCTTAAAGAGATTCCATGACCTTACAGGCATCCCCGTACTCATAAATACTTCACTTAACAAAAGAGGAGAGCCCATGGTCTGCTCTCCGCAGGATGCTATTAAGATGTTTTACGGTTCAGGATTGGAATATCTGGTGATGGAGAATTGTTTAATTGAGAAATAGAGGAGAGAATATTCTATGAAACTATCGGTTGTCCTTCCGGCCTATAATGAGAAAGAGACTATACTCGGTATAATAGAAAGGGTCCTTAAGGAAGAGATAGTCTGCGAGCTTATTGTTGTGGACGACGGCTCGAACGACGGCACCGGAGATATTCTAAAAAAGGCCGAATTCGACTCGCGGGTAAAGGTTTTGTTTCATAATAGAAATATGGGCAAGGGCGCTGCGTTGAGGACCGCTTTTAAAGAGGTTAAAGGCGATGTCGCCATAGTCCAGGATGCCGACCTTGAGTATGACCCGAGAGAATATAAAGAGCTTATAAGGCCCATTGAAAACGGAGAGGCCGATGTAGTCTATGGGACGAGACTAACCGGCAGCAAACCGCAGAGGGCGTATCTTTTTTGGCATAAATTGGGCAATAATTTCATAACATTCTTCGCGGGCCTTTTATACAATACCACATTGACCGACATAGAGACCGGCTATAAGATGATCCGGACCCCACTCCTCAGGGATATAAATATAAAATCTAACGGATTCAACTTTGAGCCGGAATTTACCGCTAAGGTTCTTAAGAAGAGAGCGCGCGTCTACGAGGTGCCTATATCCTATTACGGTCGGACTTATAGCGAGGGCAAGAAGATTTTTTGGTGGCATGGGTTCGAGGCGCTCTGGACATTGATTAAATATAGGTTTATTGATTAAAATACCAAATTCGAAGCACGAAATCCGAAATTCGAAACAAATTCGAAATTCGAATTTTCAAAACTTTTTGTTTTGGTAATTCATATTTGTTTCGGATTTCGATATTCGGATTTCGAATTTAACGAACTGCAATAAATATGAAACTAGCAAAAACAACTCTTATTATATGGGTCTTCTTCTGGATTCTCTTTGTCGTAAGGGGGCTTTATAAGGGCGAATTCAGGGAATATAGGGCGCTTTTACAGAGAGACGCTGAAACCAAGAGGGCATATATTGTCGGTGAAGACCTTTATGAATTTTTGAACTTTTGCCTGATGAATCTGCCAAGGGAGAGCAGTTATCAGTTAAGGGGAGAACTAAAATCCATAGATGAACGCAGGCTCGTCTATTATCTTTATCCGCACAAAAAATCCGATAATCCAGAATACCTCTTATGCTACAATGCCGATAGGGACATTGTAAGAAAAAGTTTTTATAAATCCGCGGTATTTAAGACAGGCCAATTTATCTTAAGGAGAAGGGCTGACTGAGTTGCTGGAGATCATCAGATTAATCTTATGCCTTGCGGTAACGAGCATAATCGGCTGGTGCGTATTAAGCCTTATATTATATAAGGAAAGAAAGCCGCTTTTTGAGGAGATAGCGCTTTCATACGGCCTCGGTATGGGCGTTATTACGCTGGAAGCTATGCTCTTTTGGTTCGTCAATCTAAAACCAACGCTTTTTAATATACTCTTACCCTGGATAATTATCTTTCCAATCATTATTTTTATAAAACCGAAGCGGCAGGGAGTTTCGCTCTCTGTCCGGGTCAGGGAAAGGCTCCATCTATTCGATATATTTCTTCTATCGGGTATAGCCATAGAAGTTTTTTATTCCTTCTTCAGGGCGCTTATAAAACCGCTTGAATCATATGACGGCATCGCTATATATGCGGTCAGGGCCAAGGTATTCTATGAAGCGGGAGGGATACCCCAGGATTTCTTCAACGTTATCACAAAACTCTTTCCCAATTCGAGCTATCCGCCTCTTCTTCCCATATCCGAAAGCTGGATCTACGCATTTATGGGGAATTTTAATGATCTCCTCGTAAAGATTATTTTTCCTCTATATTTCATAGCGATACTCGTGGTCTTTTATTTTGCTTTAAAAGAGTTATTTGGCAGAAGGTCCGCTTTGATATTTACATTCATCCTTGCCGCTATCCCGCAGTTCAATAAGTTCTCAAGCATAGGATATGCGGATTTTATATTGACATTCTATTTCACCGCGGGTTTTTTATATCTCTTTAATTGGATGAGGACCAGGAGGGTAAGGTATCTTATACTCTCCGCCGTCCTTTTAGGGCTTTCCTGCTGGACAAAGACAGAGGGATGGGCGCTCTTTCTGGCATGCGCGTTTATTCTCTTTTTGTTCGTAAGTTTAAATTTAAAAGGGGAGAGGAAAGGTTATCTGAAATTAATTCTCTTTATCTCGGCCGTCTTGGTTATAGGTCTTCCGTGGGTCCATATAGTAGATACAGTGCAGCTTGAAAACGAGGCTTATGGATCGGGCACGTTCGGATTAAACCGGCTCTTTACGGCCTTCTTAAACCTTGACAGGTGCCCGCGCATCGCTTATGAATTTCAGAAGCAATTCTTCGGGCCGAAAAAGTGGAATATCATATGGATTATATTCCTGGCGCTATTTGCGCTTAATTTAAAAAAGGCCTTTAAGGGCGAGATGAAATATATAACACTGCTTTTGTTATTCATTATAGCCGGTTACGGCTCTGTCTATCTCCTGATGCCGCTTAAAGAGAGCGAACCTATAAATATATACATAAGCACCAGCCTAAGCAGGTTATTTATACATTTTACCCCTTTATGTGTATACTGGGTTGCTTCGGTTTGTAAAAAGAGAGGATACCTCGAGATATGAACCCCGTTAGACCTCTAACGGGAAGTAAAACTCACGAGCTCTAATAGATAGGAGGTCTAACGGGGTGAAGATCATATTTCTCGACAGGGACGGTGTTATAAATAAAGATCCGGCCGGATGGACAGAGCATAGTTACGTAACGCGCCTGGAAGACTTCATATTTTTACCGGGATCAAGAGAGGCCATAAAGAGATTGACCGAGGCGGGCTACGAGATAGTGATAATCTCAAACCAGGCGGGCATTAACAGAGGATTCTTTACAAAGGATGACTTAAAGAAGATAAATGATAATATGCTAAAGAATATAGAATCGAGCGGCGGAAAGATCAGGTCTGCCCACTACTGCCCGCATACAAAAGAAGAAAGATGCGCCTGCAGAAAACCTAATACGGGTCTCTTTAAAGAGGCCACAAAAAATTTAGATATAGACTTTAACGGCGCATTCTTTATAGGCGACGGCTCCATGGATATCGAGGCAGGAGAGAGCCTGGGTTGTAAGACCATACTTGTTCTAAGCGGAAAATCCGGGCTTCTGGATGTAAAAGAATGGAAAACAAAGCCGGATTTCATAAAGAAGGATCTGGCAGAGGCCGTAGAGTGGATGCTAAACAAAAGCGCAAAGCGTAAAGCATAAAGCGCAAAGCTGTGGTGTCGCTTCGCGACCTTTTATTTTAGCGTCGCCGAAGGCGACACAACAGTTTTGCGCCTTGCGCCTTGCACTTTACGCTATAGGAGATATCTATGATACGAATACTTATTATATACGCCACAGCAGGCACAGGGCATAAAAAGGCGGCCCTTGCGGTAAAAGAGGCCTTTAATGAGATTGGGCCGGATGTAAGCGTCGAGATTCTGGACTCGTTAGATTATACAACCACATTCTTTAAATGGTCCTATCCGAGATTTTATATATTTCTGGTAAACCGCGTACCTCTTTTTTGGGGATGGTGTTACCATATCCTTGATAATAAAATTTTTTATAGCCTGACGTCCTGGATAAGGCACCTTACCAACTGGATAAACTCAAGGCGGCTCGCGGAGTACCTCAAAAAGGAAAATTACGATGTCATAATATCTACGCACTTTCTGGCCCCGGATGTCATATCTATGGAGGGAAGAGAAAGAATAAAATCCCGTCTTATTAACGTAATAACTGACTATAGGACACATTCGTTATGGATTGCAAAGAGCGCGGATATATATGTAGTAGCCCACGAAAAGACAAAGGTTGACCTGATTTCCAGATACGGCATAGAAGAAGAGAAGATTAAGGTACTCGGCATCCCCATCGAGCCTGTATTTTCGAAAAAGAAGGATAAGAATGAGCTTATAAAAAAACACGGCATTGATAAAGACCTCTTTACCGTATTGGTAGGAAGCGGCGGTTTTGGGGTAGGGCCGATTATCGACCTTGTAAAGTCCTTTAAGGGGGTTTCTCTTGCTATGCAGCTTCTGGTTGTATGCGGCAAGAATGAGTCGTTGAGTATTGAGGTTAAGGGTCTACAAAGAGATATTAGGATACCCATGAAAGTCTATGGCTACATAGATTTTATGGACGAACTTATGGAGCTCGCAGACGTAATTGTAACCAAGACAGGCGGCATGATGTCTTCCGAGTCCCTGTCCAAGGACCTCCCCATTATAGGCATAGCCCCTATACCCGGTCAAGAGACGAGAAATTATAATATATTGGTCGAAAGCGGCGTGGTCTTAGGCGTCAAGGATATAAATGAGGTTCCGCGCATTGTTGAGAGGCTGTGCAGGGATAAGGCGTTGACGAAAGATTTAAAGATTAAGATTGCTTCTATAAAGAGGCCGGACGCAGCGTATAATGTCGCGCGCCTTGCCCTTAAGGTGGCGGGGATATGAGTTTAAATAGAGAAATCTTAGAGATGATAAAATCGGTAAAGTCCCTCATAGAACTCGAAACCGAATCGGGCATAAGAGAATACCTAAAAGATCCTAAAGATAAGGAAGCGATTACCCGCGGTAAAGAAAGAAGCGAAGAATCTGCTCTTGAGGAAGTAGAGTTAGGCGTAATGTCATGCAGATTATGCGGCCTCTCAAAAGGACGCAATAACGTAGTCTTCGGCGCGGGGAATCCCAACGCGAAGCTTATGTATGTAGGTGAAGGGCCTGGTTATGAAGAGGATATGCAGGGGCTGCCTTTTGTGGGAAGGGCGGGAAGGCTCCTTACAAAGATTATCGAGGCGATGGGGCTTAAAAGAAGAGATGTCTATATAGCCAATATTGTCAAGTGCAGGCCCCCTCAGAATAGGAACCCGCTGCCGACGGAAATATTATCGTGTGAGGAATACTTAGAAAAGCAGATCAAGCTTATTAATCCGAAGGTTATTTGCGTCTTGGGCAGGATAGCGGCCCAGGCGCTCCTTAAGACGCAGGAACCTATTTCAAAATTACGCGGAAGATTTTTTTCTTACAAAGGCATAAAGGTCATGCCGACATTCCATCCCGCATACCTCTTGAGGAATCCTCAAGATAAGAGACTCGTCTGGCAGGATATGAAAAAGATCATGAGTGAGCTGGGGTAAAAACATTATGAGATACGCGTCTTGTGTTATAAGGATGCCTTTAAATAAAACATTTTCATATCGCATACCGGAAAGATTAGATGGCGAGGCGGCTATAGGCAAGAGGGTATGGATACCTTTCGGCCCCAGGAGGGTTGTAGGATATATAGTAGATATTCAAAATAAGGTCGACATAGAGAACGTGAGGCCTATAGAGAACGTTATAGACAGAGAGCCGATTGTTTCGGAGGAACTGCTTTCATTGACGAGATGGATCTCTCGCTATTATATCTGTTCATGGGGCGAGGCCATCGCCGCAGCGATTCCCGGGGTATTAAAAAAGGGCAGGACAAGCATGAGGCCAAAGAAGTTGTTTAGAGACAGGAGAGTCCAAAAGACCCTTGATCTTCCGCCCACGGATGAGCAGAGAACGGCCTTGGATGTGATAAAAGGCTCAATAGATGACAATGAGTTTTTAGTATTTTTATTACACGGTGTCACGGCAAGCGGAAAGACCGAAGTATATATGCAGGCCATAGGCCATGCCCTAAAGAAGAATAAGTCCAGCATAGTCTTGGTGCCCGAGATATCCCTTACACCGCAGACCGTCGAGAGATTTAAGTCCAGATTCGGCAATGAGGTGGCGGTGATGCATAGCGGGTTGGTCGGCTCAAGGAGATTTCATGAGTATAAGAGGATAAGAGAAGGCCAGGCCAGGATAGTAGTAGGGGCGCGCTCAGCTATATTCTCTCCTGTCAAGAATCTGGGACTTGTGATAGTAGACGAAGAGCACGAGACTTCTTATAAACAAGAGACGACACCGAGGTATCACGCCAGAGAAGTCGCTATAAAGAGGGCCGAGATTACAAAAAGCATCGTTATACTGGGCAGCGCCACTCCTTCTTTAGAGTCTTACTATAATGCCAAGAAGAAGGTATTTAAGCTTATCGAGCTTACAAGGAGGCTTAAGGATATAGACTTCCCCAAGGTTAATATTATAGATATGAGAAAGGAGTTTTATCAGAGGCATTATGCAACCATATTCTCGCGTCCTTTGAGGGATGGCATAGAGAGGGTAATGGCGAAGAAGCAGCAGGCGATACTCTTTTTAAACAGACGCGGCTTTTCTACTTTTATAAACTGCAAAAACTGCGGGACTGTTATGCGGTGTAAGAGGTGCGATTCCGTATTGGTATATCATTATTCAAAAAAGAGACTTGTCTGCCATTATTGCAATTGGAGCGCCCAGCCCCTCGAGATCTGCCCCAAATGCAGGAGTTCCTATGTAAAATACTTTGGAACGGGCACAGAGAGGGTAGAGAGCGAACTGCATCGATATTTTCCGGAAGGCAGGATGGGGCGCATGGATACGGATACCACAAAGAAGCGCGGATCGCACGACAGGATCCTCGGTAAATTTAAAAGACACAGCATCAATATACTCGTCGGGACACAGATGATAGCAAAGGGGCTCGATTTTCCCAAGGTGACTTTAGTGGGCGTTATTTCAGCGGATACCATGCTTAACCTTCCCGACTTTCGGGCCTCCGAGAGGACGTTTAATCTCTTAACACAGGTAGCCGGAAGGGCCGGCCGCAGCAAAGAGGGGGGAAGGGTTATAATACAGACTTACACGCCGGAGCATTACGCGATAGCGGCCGCCTCAGAGCACGATTACAACGCGTTTTATAAAAGAGAGATACGCTCAAGGGAGGAGTTGGCGCTGCCGCCCTTTGTGAATATCATAAGGCTTATGTTGAGAGCCAGAAAAGAAGATAGGGTAATAAAGGCATCGAACGATCTTGCTAAGATAATAAAAAAGAATATGCGGTCCGTAAAAATCTTAGGGCCGGCACCCGCGGTTATATCTAAAATAAGGAATCAGTTTAGATGGAATCTGGTGCTGAAGGTTAAAGAGCCGCAGGAGGCCGCCATAAGTTTAAAGGAGATTTTAAAGAATATGAAACGGCCCTCAGGGGTCTTCATAACGGTAGACGTAGATCCGATTTCGGTATAGGCATTATAATTCCTGCGAAGCCTATACCAGCTATAACAAGTAGAAAGGCGAAGCAGAATGAACCCCGTTAGACCTCACGAAGGTTTAATGGGGATAAGGAGGTCTAACGGGGTGAAGATAATATTTTTCGGAACGTCAAAATTTGCAGTACCTTCGCTAAAGAAGATTATGAAATCGCGCCACGAAGTCGCGGCGGTCGTGACGCAGCCCGATAGAAAGAGAGGCAGGAAGCTGGTTGTCGCTTCACCTCCGGTAAAGATGGAGATGAAAGATAAAGGCATCCCCATCCACCAGCCGCAGGATGTCGCAAGCCAGGACGCGTTAGAGACGTTAAGGAGATACAATGCGGATCTTTTTTTGGTAGTCGCCTTTGGCCAGATATTGAAGAAAGATCTACTTAAGATACCGAAGTTATATTGCGTTAATCTGCATGCATCTCTGCTCCCTAAGTATAGAGGCGCATCCCCCATCAACCGCGCGATTACAAACGGCGACAAGAAGACCGGCGTTACGACTATAAAGATGGATGAGAAGATGGATAGAGGGGATATTATGTTAAGAAGAGAGGTAGATATACTCGATGAGGAGACAAGCCAAAGCTTGAGTGAGAGGTTGTCTAATATAGGCGCAGGCCTTCTTTTAGAGACAATAGAGCTTGTCGACAAAAATGAGATAAAATTTATAAAACAGGATGAGAAGGACGCAAGCTATGCGTATAAACTAAAAAAAGAAGATGGTCTTATAGACTGGGCGGTGCCGGCACGCGAGATACATAATCGAGTGAGGGGATTGGCCCCTTGGCCGGGCGCATATACGCACTGGAAGGGTAAACTGCTCAAGATATACAAGAGCGCTTTTGATGAGGACGACTCGGCCGAGAAAGATATAGGGGCCGTTGTCGGACTGGGCGAAGATACTCTTCTCGTGGGTACGCGGAAGGGCAGATTGATTATAAAGGAGCTCCAACTGGAAGGCGGAAAGAGGATGTCCGCGGGAGATTTTTTGCGCGGGCACGGTATTAAGACGGGCAATAGGTTTAAGTAGAATATGATTATATCATATAATTGACATATATAGCACATTCTGTTATAATTTAAGCGCAAAATGCAAAATATAAGAACGAAAGACGCAATATGCCGGAATTAAGAAGAGACCCTATTATAGGCAGGTGGGTAATAATAGCGACAGAAAGGGCTAAGCGTCCCAATGATTTTAAGATAATAGGAGGGGAGCCCGATAGTAATGAGAAGTGTCCTTTCTGCGAGGGCAATGAGGCCCTTACACCGCCTGAGATTTTGGTTCATCGAAAACCGAATACAAAACCCAACACGCCCGGCTGGGATGCAAGGATCATTCCAAGCATATCGGGTTTTCTTAACATAAAGGGCGAATTGGATAGGCACGGAAAAGGCATGTACGACCTTATGAACGGCATCGGCACACATGATATCGTTGTGATGACGCCCAAGCATATGTGCAATGTCCACCAGATAAGCGAGGAGCAGATCGGGAAAGGGGTTGGGCTTTTGATAAAAAGGATAGAACAGCTAAAAGAGGATAACAGGCTTAAGTACGCCCTTGTATTCGGCAATCACGGAAAGGCCGCAGGCGGAGGAAGCCTCGGGCATCTTCATCTTCAGTTGATAGCGACGCCTGTTACTCCAAAGAGAGTCAAAGAAGAGCTGGAAGGCGCGAAACGTTATTACGAGTATAGAGACAGGTGTGTGATATGCGATATGATAAAGCAGGAGCTAAAGGAAAGAAAGAGGGTAATATGCGAAATCGACGGATTAATAGCTATAACCCCATTCTGTTCGCGTTTCCCTTTTGAGGTCTGGATAATGCCGACGGAGCATTCATGTGATTTTGATAAGGCGAAACCCAATACGGCCAAAAATCTAGGCAAAATCTATAAACATATATTTACAAAGCTGAGTAAACTCCTCGGCGATTTTCCCTTTAACGTGATCTTACATACAGCCCCGTTTAGGCGAAGACGCAAGAAGAGTTATTGGGAGACCATAGAGGATGACTACCACTGGCATATCGAGATAATGCCGAGGCTGACGCAAGTGGCGGGTTTTGAATGGGGAAGCGGATTTTATATAAATCCTATGCCGCCGGAAGACGCGTGTAAGGCCTTAAAAGAGATAAAGGTATAGATGTCACAGTTAAGAAGAGACCCTATTACCGGAAGATGGATAATCATAAATACTGAAAAGTCCGTCGCGCCGGATAAATTCGATTATGTAGAAAGGCCCGTGAAGAAGGGCGCTAAAGGGTGCCCTTTCTGCCCGGGAAATGAGCGGATGACGCCCCCTGAGATAATAGCGCATAGAAGGGTCGGAGAATCTAACTCCCCCGGCTGGTGGATCAGGGTAGTTCCTAATAAATATCCGGCATTAGAAATAGAAGGTGAGCTGGCTAAAGAGGGTATAGGCGTATTTGACAAGATTAACGGCATAGGGGCGCATGAGGTCATCATAGATTCTCCTGATCATTTCACAGAGTTAAGCGACGTGGATGATAAACAGGCGGAAGAGGTTATCTGGGCCTACCTCGGAAGGTCCATAGATTTAAGAAGGGATAAGAGGTTCAAATATATATTGGTATTCAGGAATTACGGGATGGCCGCCGGCGCCTCGCTGGAGCATCCCCATTCTCAGCTTATCGCATTGCCCATTGTTCCTAAGAGGGTTAACGAGGAGATAAAGAGCTCAAGTGAGTATTTTGAATATAAAGAGAGGTGCGTCTTCTGCGACCTCTTAAGGCAGGAGATGGAAGACAAAGAACGCATAATCTGCGAGAATAAACATTTTTTCTGTTTCGCCCCTTTTGTCTCGCGCTTCCCCTATGAGATGTGGATAATTCCTAAAAAACACAGCTCTGATTTCAGTCTGCTGGAGAAAGAGGAAGTAAGACCCTTGGGCGTTATCTTAAGAGACGCGCTTCATAAATTAAAGGTTGCGTTAAACGACCCGCCGTATAATTTTATAATACATACCTCGCCGATAAACGGACATGAGAGAGAAGATTACCACTGGCATATCGAGATTATGCCGAAGCTCGTTCAGGTGGCCGGATTTGAATGGGGAAGCGGTTTCTACATAAATCCGGTAGCGCCGGAAGAGGTCTCAAAGAATTTATTTGGTATAGAATAACAAGGCAGGCAAGGCTTCAGTCTTGCAAAAGGAGGAGAGAATGAAAGTCAGAATTGGTATTAACGGTTTCGGAAGAATAGGGAGAAACGTCTTTCGGGCGGGATACAAAAACGATACGATAGAATTTGTCGGCGTAAATGACCTTCCTGTCCCGGTGAATGTATTGGGCCATCTTTTAAGGTATGACTCGATACTCGGCGAGCTTAAGGCCAAGATAGAGCCGAAAGGGAACTCTATCGTGGTAGACGGAAAAGAGCTTAAGGTCATGTCTTTTAAGAACCCGGCGGAGATACCATGGAAGGACTTGGGTGTAGATATAGTGATTGAATCCACCGGAATCTTTAGAGAGAAAGAGAAGGCAGAGGCCCATATTAAAGCGGGGGCCAAGAAAGTGGTAATATCCGCGCCTGCGAAGAACGAGGATATTACTATAGTCCTCGGCGTGAATGAAGGCATGTACGAGCCCTCCAAACACCATGTAATATCAAACGCCTCATGCACGACA
This sequence comes from Candidatus Omnitrophota bacterium, assembly GCA_016783555.1. Taxonomy (GTDB): domain Bacteria; phylum Omnitrophota; class Gorgyraeia; order JABMRJ01; family JABMRJ01; genus BS750m-G22. The sequence continues at coordinate 34,725 of JADHWH010000010.1, forward strand.
AATTGCCTGGCGCCTATAGCAAAGGTTCTTATGGATAATTTCGGCATAAGCCACGGCGTTATGACCACTATACATTCATATACAAACGACCAGAAGATCCTTGACTTGCCTCACAAGGACTTAAGGAGGGCGCGCGCGGCGGCGGTATCTATGATACCCACGACCACAGGCGCCGCAAAGGCGCTGGGATTAGTCCTCCCCCAACTCAAAGGCAAGCTGGACGGGCTTGCGATAAGGGTACCCACGCCCAATGTTTCATTGGTCGATTTGGTCTGCCAGGTGACCAGGGATGTGACTAAGGACGAGGTAAACAAGGCTTTCGAGACCGCGGCGCTGGGTGAGCTTAAGGGGATAATGGAATACTGTGAAGAGCCGCTTGTCTCCAAGGACTTTAACGGAAATCCGCACTCCGCAATTATAGATGCGCTTTCGACATATGTTGTGAATAAGAGGCTCGTAAAAGTGCTTGGATGGTACGACAACGAATGGGGCTACTCCTGCCGGGTTATCGATTTGATCGAGTATATAGCTAAGAAAGGATTATAAAGAGGGGATTTGGCGTTGAAGAAGAAGTCGATAAGGGATTTTGATTTGAAGGGCAAGAAGATACTCATAAGGGCGGATTTTAACGTGCCCTTGGATGCCGATTTGAAGATTACCGACGATACGCGTATAAAGTCTTCCATACCGACTATAAAGCATGCCCTTGACAGAGGAGGCTCTGTTATACTTATGAGCCATCTCGGGAGGCCTAAGGGCGAGGCAAATGAGCGGATGCGGCTCGATCCCGTTCGGGACCGCCTGAAAGAACTGCTGGGAAGAGATGTAAGGAAGCTCAACGACTGCGTGGGAAGCGATGTCAGAGACGCGGTAAAGAGTATAAGGCCGGGCGATGTAATGCTCCTTGAAAACCTGAGGTTCCATAAAGAAGAGGAGAAGAATGACAGTTCATTTGCTAAAGAGCTGGCTTCTTTAGGGGATATTTTTATAAATGACGCATTCGGCACGTGCCACAGGGCCCATGCCTCCACGGAAGGCGTGACTAAATATCTGCCTTCGGGATCCGGGTTTTTAGTCGAGAAGGAGATAAGGTATTTTGAGAGTCTGGTAGAAAAACCCGAAAAGCCCTATGTGGCCATATTAGGAGGCGCGAAGGTATCGGATAAGATACAGGTCTTTGGGCGGCTGATGGATAATGTGGATGCGATACTTGTCGGCGGGGCGATGGCATATACATTTCTTAAATCCCAGGGCGTAAATGTCGGCGGTTCAAAATTGGAGGCGGATAAGCTTGATCTTGCGAAGGATATATTAGATAAATCCGAAAAGAAGAATGTGAAGATTGTCCTGCCGCTTGACCACATAGTCGCGGACAAAATCGATGAGAACGCCGAGACCAAAGAAGTAGGCCGGGAGATACCCGATAAATGGATCGGCCTTGATATAGGAAAGATGACTATAAAGAAGTTTAAGGAAGTCTTAAAGACAGCCAAGACCGTCGTCTGGAACGGGCCTGTGGGCTATTTCGAAATAAGCAAATTCGGAAACGGGACAAAAGAGATAGCAGGGTTTCTGGCGGATTTATCCGCTACTACTGTGATAGGCGGCGGCGATACCGCAGCGGCGATAGCAAAATTAGGACTGGAAGAGAAGATGTCGCATATATCGACGGGCGGCGGCGCGTCGCTTGAGTATCTCGAGGGAAAGACCCTGCCTGGGATAGCCGCGCTGAACGATAGAGAATAATGGTATTTAGTCGTTAGTATTTAGTCGTTAGTCGTTAGTCGTTAGTTTCGTCTAGACGAAACTAACGACTAATCCCTAACGACTAACGACTAAAGAGGAGATGTGATGAGAAGATACATTATTGCCGGCAACTGGAAGATGAACAAGACCGTAGGAGAGGCTATCGAACTCGCAAACGGCCTGAAGAGGGAGTTATATGACGTCACCGGTCTGGATATAGTGATATGCCCCCCGTTTACGGCGTTGAGCGAAGTAAGCGAGGTCGTTACAGGCTCAAATATATATCTGGGCGCTCAAGACTTCTTCTGGGAAGAGAAAGGCGCTTATACAGGCGAGGTCTCTAGCCTGATGCTGAAGGATACCGGGTGTAAATATGTCATTATCGGCCATTCGGAAAGGAGAAAATACTTTGGCGAGACAAACGAGACCGTAAACAAAAAACTCAACACGGCATTGAAGACAGGGCTTCTCCCCATTGTATGTGTGGGCGAAAGACTCGAAGAGCGGGAAGGCCACAAGACCTTTGATGTCGTAAAAGACCACGTGGAGAATTCTTTAAAGGGTATCTCCAAAGAGGATATATTGAGAGTGACGGTTGCCTATGAACCTGTATGGGCCATAGGCACAGGCAAGACCGCAACACCGGAGCAGGCAGAAGAGGTGCATAAGTTTATAAGAGAAATTTTTATAAAAATGTATGGTGAAGAGACCGCATCTTTATTAAGGATACAATACGGCGGAAGCGTTACCCCCGATAATATAGAAGGACTTATGGCTAAAGAAAATATCGACGGGGCATTAGTGGGCGGCGCAAGTCTAAAAGTGGAGAGTTTCTCTTCCATAGTCAAAGGGGTGAAATGATGTTTATATTTTTGATTGTAGTTCATGTCATTGCGTGCATTGTGCTTATTATGGTCATACTTCTTCAGTCCGGACGGGGCGGAGGTTTAAGCGAGGCCTTTGCTTCAAGCTCTACATCCACGATATTCGGAACAAGCGCAACTACATTCCTGCAGAAGGCTACATCGACAGCCGCTATCGTATTTTTGGTGACATCCTTGAGTCTGGCTGTTCTTTCAAGCCACAGGTCAAGGTCGCTTATGGAGCTGGAGAAGATAAAAGAGATGCTGCCGCCTGCCGCGAGAGGAGAGATGCCGGTCGAAGAGTCTAATCAGATGATGCCGCCAGAACAAAAAGAGGGCGCTCTTGAGGAGGGCCCTACTGGAGAGATTCCCATTGAGGAAAGCCCTGCTGAAGAATAGGGATATTTTGAAGATAAAAAGGCCGCTTGTTTTCTTGGCGGTCTTTTTATTTTTAGCCCCGTTAGACCCTATGGGTCTAACGGGGTTAGTTAGCCCCGCATACGCAGAAGAGGCGTCTTTCGGAGACATGCTGGTCTCATCCTCCATTGGCGACGCGCGCACGCTTGTGCCCATATTGGCCTCGGACAGCGCATCGGGCGATATTTGCGGATTAATCTTTAACGGTCTTGTGAAGTATGACAAAAATATAAACCTTATAGGCGACCTGGCTTCCGGGTGGGAGATTAAAGACGGAGGCCTTACTATAATATTTTATTTAAGAAAGGATGTAAAGTGGCATGACGGCGCCCCCTTTACCGCGAAGGACGTTAAATTTACATATGAAAGACTAATAGACCCGCAAGTGCCCACGCCTTACAGCGGTGATTTTAAGAAGGTAGAGAGTTTGAAGGTAATTGACGATACTACCATTAAGGTTACCTACAGGGAGATATTCTCGCCCGGCCTTGCGAGCTGGGGCATGCCCATTATGCCTGAGCATATCTTGAAGAATGAGGATCTCCTAACAACGGATTTTTCGAGGAACCCGGTCGGGACAGGCCCGTACAAATTTGTAAGGTGGAGATCAGGCGAGAGGATAGACCTTATCTCAAACCATGACTACTTTGAGCAGAGGCCTTATATTGACAGGTATATATACCGCATAATCCCCGATCCCACCACGATGTTTCTCGAGCTTCAGACGGAGGGCGTAGATTACATGGGTTTAACGCCGCTTCAGTATAAAAGGCAGACAGATACGCCGTTTTTTAAGGAGCGTTTCCGGAAATTTAGATATCCGGCATTCGGTTATACATATATGGCGTTTAATCTGAAGGATGAAAGGTTCAGGGATAAGAGGGTGCGCAGGGCCATAAATTATGCTGTGGATAAAGAGGAGATTATAGAGGGCGTCTTGTTCGGCCTGGGCAGGGTATGCACAGGTCCGTTTGTGCCCGAGTCCTGGGCCTATAACGAAGACGTGAAGCCGCTTCGGTATAACCCGGATAGAGCAAGGAAGCTGCTCAAGGAAGCCGGCTGGGAAGATACGGACAATGATGGATGGCTCGATAAGAATGGCGAGGTTTTCGAGTTTACTATAATTACCAATCAGGGCAACGACACAAGAAAGCATACGGCGGAGATTATGCAACGGAGGCTTAGAGAGATAGGGATTAAGGTAAATATACGCATCTTAGAGTGGGCGGTATTCTTGAATGAATTTGTCAATAAGAGGAGATTCGAGGCCCTTATATTGGGATGGGGGCTGTCGCGCGACCCTGACTGTTATGACATATGGCATTCTTCCAAGACGAAAGAGGGCGAGTTTAATTTTGTAGGTTATTCAAACCCCGAGGTGGACAGGCTGCTCGAAGAAGGGCGCGGTACGTTTGATATTATAAAGAGAAAAGCGATATATCGCGAGATTCACCAGATACTTTATGATGAGCAGCCGTATCTATTCTTATATGTAGCAGACGCGTTACCGGCAGTGCATAGAAGATTCCGGGGGATAGAAGTTGCGCCGATAGGCATCGGGCATAATTTCATAAACTGGCACGTGCCGAAGAGAGAGCAAAGATATAGGCAATAACTTTCCTATGATCACATATATTATTAAGAGAATATTAAATATTATTCCGGTGCTTCTGGGTATCACGATAATATCCTTTGCCGTGGTCCATCTTGCGCCGGGAAGACCTACGGATATGATGCTCGAGCTTAATCCGAAGGCGTCCCAGGAGGCCCAGGCGCGGTTAGAAGAGATCTTCGGATTAGACAAGCCCCTACACACGCAGTATATAAATTGGCTAAAGAATATACTCTTCATGGACTTCGGCATCTCATTCGTCGATAGAAGGCCTGTTATAAATAAGATACTGGAGAGGATGCCCATAACCATACTTATAAATCTATTAGCGATACTGACGATATTCATATTTTCTATACCTATCGGCATAAAGAGTGCGGTAAATAGGGGCTCGTTCTTCGACAAGTCGACGACGGTCCTTGTCTTTATAGGATTCGCCACACCGTCTTTTTGGCTGGCCCTTATACTGATGTCTTTTTTCGGCGTAAGGCTGGGGTGGCTTCCCGTATCCGGCATGGCATCGCTGGATTTTGAGAATTTTTCTCATCTTGGGAAATTTATAGATCTCTCGCGCCATCTTATCTTACCGGTCTTGGTGGCGAGCATCGGAGGCCTGGCCGGATTCTCGCGGTATATGCGGCAGTCGATGCTGGGGGCGATGCATCAGGATTATGTCCGGACCGCCAGGGCAAAAGGGCTTCCCGAAAGAGAAGTAATCTATAGACATGCCTTGCGGAATGCGCTTCTGCCGATAGTGACTATCATGGGGCTTTCTATTCCCGGACTTATAAGCGGCAGCGTAATATTGGAATCCGTATTTAATATACCCGGTATGGGCAGGCTGATAGTAGAGAGCGTATTTACGAGAGATTATAATACTATAATGGCAGGTCTGGTCATAGGCGCATTTTTGACTTTAGCGGGGAATTTACTGGCAGACATAGCATATTTCTACATCGACCCCCGCATAAAAACAGAATAGGAGACATTTCACATAGAAGGGTGAAGTCTCCCGCTGGAGCGATATGAAAGAGTTGTTTAGAAATAGGCTTGCGCTTTCTGGCGCGGTTATCATATTGGTCTTGATGGTCATGGCGATAGCGGCCCCATTTGTGGCTACACACGACCCCACTTCGATAAATATTAAGAACGCGCTCGTTTCTCCCTGCAGGGAGCATCTATTCGGAACGGATATGCTTGGAAGAGACATATTCTCGAGGATAGTATATGCTGCAAGGATTGCGCTTTCTATAGGCTTTGTGGCTGTGGGAATAGCTGCTTTAATAGGCGTCTTCTTTGGTTCGATAGCGGGTTATTATGGCGGGAGGCTCGACAGTATTATAATGAGGTTTGCGGATATCATGCTCTGTTTTCCAGCTTTCTTCCTTATCCTGTCCGTGATAGCTATAGTAGGGCCTAATATATTCAATATCATGATAGTAATAGGTCTTACCAGCTGGATGGGTATAGCAAGGCTGATCCGCGCGGAGATACTGAGCTTGAAGACGCGCGACTTTGTTTCGGCATCGAAGGCGCTCGGCGCCGGCAGCAGGTTTATAATAATGAGACACCTAATACCCAACGGCATTGCGCCTGTATTGGTAAGTTTTGTATTCGGCGTCGCAGGCGCGATTCTTACCGAGGCGGGTTTAAGCTTTTTGGGATTGGGGGTGCAGCCCCCTAATCCGAGCTGGGGTAATATCATAATGGAAGGCAAAGCCGTTTTGGGCGTTGGCTGGTGGGTTATATTATTCCCTGGCCTGGCGATATTGATAACCGTATTGGCTTTTAACCTTCTCGGCGAAGGGTTGAGAGACGCGCTGAACCCGCGATTGAAGAGGTAATCATGCTTTTAGAAGTACGGGGGTTGAAGATATATTTTAAGGATGACAATGGCGTGACGAAGGCCATTGATGGCATAGATTTCGCCATAGGCGAGAATGAGGTAGTAGGGCTTGTGGGTGAGTCGGGTTCCGGGAAGACCATGACCGCTTTGTCGATGATGAGGCTCATACCGCAAGGCGGCCATATCGAGAACGGCGAGATTCTTTTTGAAGATAAGGATATCCTTAAATTCAGCAAACGCGAGATGCTCAAAATACGCGGGCGGAATATAAGCATGATATTTCAAGAGCCGTTTACCGCGCTTAACCCTGTTCTTAGAGTGGGGGAGCAGATTGACGAAATACTTATCCTGCACAAATCGCTTTCCAGAAAAGAGGCGCGGAGAGAGACGATGGACCTTCTGAAGAAGGTGAGAATCGAAAACCCGGAAAGGATATACTTCGGCTATCCGCATCAGCTATCCGGTGGCCAGAGACAGAGGGCCATGATCGCGATGGCCTTGGCGCTAAGGCCCAAAATCGTGATAGCAGATGAGCCGACCACGGCGCTTGACGTAACCATACAGTCTGAGATACTTAAACTGCTTTTGAGCTTAAGAGAAGAATTCAGGATGTCGATTTTATTTATAACCCACGATTTAGGCGTGATAAATGAGGTTGCGGATAGGATACTCGTGATGAAGGAAGGAAAGATCGTCGAAGAGGGAAGGAAGGCCGATATCCTGGGCGCGCCAAAGCACCCATATACAAAGAGATTGTTGGATGCGGTGCCGAAGATCGAAAGAGAAAAGGAAATTTCTCCGGTAAAGGAGCCGCCCGTCTTTGTGGAGATTCGCGGCATTTCAAAGACATTTCCTATAGAACGCGGGGCGTGGCGCATAAAAATCGGAAGCATAAAAGCGGTAGAGGGCGTCAGCCTTAAACTAAAGGAAGGCCGGACCTTAGGTCTTGTGGGAGAGTCTGCCAGCGGGAAGACCACTTTGGGAAGACTGATATTGAACCTGATAGAGCCCGATTCGGGCGACGTCATAATAAAAGGAAGAGATATTAAGGAATTTTTTAAAAAGAGACCCAAGGAAATCAGACAGATGATGCAGATAGTCTTTCAAGATCCGTTCGACTCTCTCGATCCGCGCCTTAAGATGAGGGAGATTGTATTGGAGGGCCCCAATATTTTAGGCTTGAAAAGGGGCAGGAAGGAAGAGCTGCTAAAAGATGTATTAAGGAATGTCAGCCTTGATTACAAAGACAGGTCAAAATATCCGCACCAATTTTCCGGCGGACAGAGGCAGCGCATAGCAATCGCAAGAGCGCTCGCTGTGGAACCTAAGTTTTTAGTCCTTGACGAACCCGTATCGAGCCTGGATGTCTCTATACAGGCCGGCATATTGAGCTTATTAAAGGATATTCAAAAAAGACTAAGGCTTACCTACCTATTTATATCGCATGATCTAAGAGTAGTAGGGTCGATGGCAGATGAGGTGGCGGTGATGCATAAAGGGAAGATTGTGGAAGTTGCGCCAAAGAGTGTCATCTACACAAGGCCCGGCCATCCTTATACGAAGAAACTCCTCGCAAGCATCCCATCCTTGTAACCTACGGCATCGCGTTAACCCAGCAGGGAAATTTTTGCGGGTCCTGTCATTTGAAAGGCATGCGGGGTTATCCTCGCAGGGACGCTCGCTTGCCCCGCCGAGGCAAGCTTCGCTTCGGTTTTTCTGCTCGCTCGCCCTCGCTTCGCTCGGGCACCATGGCCGCTCGCAGAAAAAGACCCTGCTCAGATAA
>JADHWH010000048.1 GCA_016783555.1 Candidatus Omnitrophota bacterium
TATCATCAGCCATCCACGGCATATTAAACAATATCGTAGAGAGATACTTCCCAGAGTATGCAAAGGGGGTGATGGGAACAACAGATGATACGGCGGATTACATTGCCAATTTAGGCTTCTCACCTGCTACGGTTGAGCACTTGACTAGGATGGTAGAAGAGGGGACTCTAACCAGAGAAGATGTAGCCCGATTTAGCGAGTTTTTGCAGGAGCCGGGAAGTCTCTTCCGATCTAGCGAATATTTGCAGCAGCCGGGAAGTCTCTTCCAAGACAGAGGCGCTATGCGACTAGAAACAATTCCACTCCCACGCATAGAAATAGATAGAACTCCGATAACCCAGATGCCTAATATGTCGTTTTCACAAGTTATGCAGGAATTAATGACGGGAAACTTAGGCACGCCGCGCGGCCCGCCCCCTCCGACTTTAATAACCGCTTCTAGGAGAGATATTAGAAAGGTAAGCGGCGCTCTTGAGGATGATGCGATAGTAAGATATTTAGGCAAAAGGGCATTTGACCGGGCCGTGAGAGAAGGAGAGATAGATGATGCACAGATGTCGGAACGGGATGCCGAAGAAAGGATAATGTTGTTAGGCAGAAAGACGCTTCGTAATTTTGCAGAAGCGCTTGACGACGAAAGGCTAAGAGAAGTCCTCTCACCCATACTAGATGAAAAAAGCAGACCTCTTTTGGATAGGAAAGGCAACCTCCTATATGCCCTTAGCGAGGGCACCAGGCAGGCAGTAGTATTAAGAACATTGCAGAGGTGTAACGAAGAGGCAATAAGGGCCACTACGCCAGAAGAAATAGCTGATGAAATAGTATCCCGCTTCCTGCCGAGTTTAGGAGAAGGTAGATATGGAATATTTGATACCGTAGGGACAGAGGTAGAAGTATGGAGAAAGTTTAAGCGCGGTTATCCACAAGAGCATAAAGATACCGTGCTTGCAATATATCAGGGTCTCCTGGGAATGGATACAGGAAGGGATGGAGTAGTTGAATTCGCGTTTTACCCATCACGCACGTGGAAGGCTCACGTTGAAATATTAAATTCAATGCAGGCCTTAGGTTTTCTTAATCCTCAAACGCAATTAGAAAGTCATAGCGGGCTGTGGAATAGCCTTCATATAAGCTGTGTTTATACCAAAAATATGCAAAAGCTCAGCGGAACGGAAATCTTCGCGAAATATATTGCATTTACACAGATGCTTCTTTGTGTTTCTAGGCAGCGCATAGTGAGCTTTACAAGGAAGGGCTGGAATCCCGCCTTATGGAGAAAAGGCGGTACAGGAGAAGTGCGCGAGCCTACCGGCGAAAAACCGAAGCTTTCAGTTGACGGCGACGAAGGAGAAAAAGAGAGGCTGGAATACAGGCCCGGCGATGTAGACGGCAATACTGCCGCTGCGGCCAGGGAGCAGGGAGAGCTGGTCCGGTCTGATTATGCTAAGGCGTTGCAATTAGTCCAGATATTACACGGACTGATGCTTCAAACAATAGCCGTAGCTGTTGTTCTCGCGCGCGAAAAACGCCCCCAACTTACGAGATTCGAGGCCAAGCTTGTGAGGATATTTGACGACTTTATAAGCGTATTTGAAGAGGAAGAGAGAGGTTTATGCGCTCAAAATGGCAATGTCAGAAGCCTTATGGGTCATGGTTGGTTTCGTCGCAGCGATCGCAATTTCGGCAGCAGATTGTTAGCGTTGAGAGCCGATAAAAATGTTGTAGACAGAGTCGCAAGCGCTCTGGACAAAGCGCTAAATGAAGTAGAGAGCCTGTTGGATCAACCAGAGCTTTTGGAGGAATACGCAGACGAAGAAGAAATTGCGCAACTCAGGGAATTAAGAGTGATTAAAATGCTGGGGATAGGCGAATTACCCCCGATTTTTATAGATAGACTCTCCGATGATCTTAGAGAAAGGTCTATTGCCAACATTTCCAGCGTCAACTTATTACTTGCCAGAAGCAATATTATGCAGCAAGCCGAAGTGGCAGCGCCTATCTCTGCTGAAATTGCAACATTGAATCGTTTACAAGAAATACAATTTACTCGATACTACTTCCCTGAGGTTAGGGATCTTATAGGAGAGAGCAGGATTATAGCTCGCGCAATCCCTGATTTTAGTGAAACATATAAAAGGTTTAGAATCCCCGAGATCCATTTTGAACCTCTTGCGCCGATGATTATACCCCAATTACGATTCTTTACATTTAATATTGTGCGTTTCTTTGCAAAGAGGAATCCCTTTGGACTGATAGGCATGCTTTTTATAGGCGCGTCCGCGCTTAGGGCGGTATTTCTAGATGGGCTTACCGAGACGGCCTTATCAACTTTCTTCGGTTCGTCATTGATATTTATCGGACTGGCTCTTATCTTGTGCGCTAAAGCCTATAGGTTATACCTTGCGGGCGTGCGGAACGGACAGAGGGCCGACCGGCGTTATTCAGCTTCCACGCCCAGCGAACTCGCGGATAGGGCGGGGGAACATATCAGGGGCACCGGTACAAACCCTGTCAGGGATGCGTGGAGCGATGAGGGAACGGATCATCCAAGCGTAGAGGTTGTGGAAGAGATAATAGAAACAGACGAGCTGGAAGAGATAGAACGGTTTGGTCAGACCTTAGAGGATTTCTTAAGAGGCCACAGTAACGCCGGCAGGTTGTCGGGAGATATCGATGACTATCTGGATAGTTTCAGAAGAAGAGGGTATCTGCATGTGGTTATAGAAAGTGACGATCCGGATATACCGTTGTACAACATACTCTTTATTCAGGGTCCCGGGCGCAGATACGTTAATAACGCCCTCTATGAATCATGGGATAATAAGCTCTTCATTGCAGAGAATGCCGCCCGCGCGAACGACTTGGGCTTCGGCCTCGTTATGGCCCACGAAAAAGGAAAGAGAAACTTCTTAAATTTCTTTTCAGGCCCCGGAAGATTCAGAGGCATCTTAAGAAGGATCTTTTTAAACGCCGCTACCGCGGAGGTAGTAGGCGGCTTCTTTGAGTTGTTATTTTTAATGCGTTATTTCGGCAGGTTTATTCCGACAATAATGAATCCTATGACAGTGCTTACCGCTTCACTCTCCATCGCATATCAGGCGATCGCTATTGTAAATATAATTTTAGTATTAATAGCGCCGGAGTTGCAGCCTTTAATAGATTCGATTGCCTCATTTATAGCCGGCATTTACTCAAGAGTCTCTTCATGGATTGCAGCAGCTTCTTCCCGGATCGGAAGAAGAAGGGAATTAATAAGCGATATTGTGTGGGTATTCTTTTACGCTGTTCCATTTTGGGCGCCTTTGGCTTTTTATATTGCTATAGGTGAAGCGGATTTACGCAAGCTTGAGCAAAAGCAAGCTACATCTGTGGAAGTAGTAATAGAGCCCGAAGCCGAAGCACAGCTGCAAGAACCTGAAGTCGTTGAGCCCACAGATACCGCGCCGGCAGAAGAGACTCCGACGACAGAAGAACCCTCAAAAGGCGTCCTCATGCCGTCCCTATTGCTTGTAAATGGACTTATATACTTAATAAATTCTATATTAGGCCTATTTAACTGGTTCTTTGGCACAGACCTTACCCTAACAGCCACCCAGGCCCAAAAGGAAGACATAGCAGTACCCATGCTTGAAGAAGGAATAATGCTTGGCATGGTAAGCCTGCTCGGATGGGGCATTATACCTTATATAGGAATAAGAATTGCGTTCGTAGTGGCACACCTTATACAGGATAGGATCACACGTAAAGATCGCACGGCTTACCAGAGCATGCTTTTCCCAACCTTAATATCAGCAGGTGCCACAATAGCATTCCTCGTATTCGGGGCAACACCGCTTGCATTCGTAATATCGTCAATCATTCACTCCGTATTAAACAACATAGTTACCGGCTACTTCCCGCAGTATGGCAAGGGGGTGCTGGGTGATGAAGGTGAGCTGTCGGAAGAGAAACAAGAAAAGCAAGATGCAGAACCGGGGGCGACGGAAGCTGCGGCAGAAGGCGTGGCGGAAGGAAAAGTAGAGGTTGTGGATATTACCGATGAGGTAATGGCATTATTAGAGGCGAGACTTGGCGGAGGCTCTGAAGCATGGCAGCAGCTTAAAGACAGGATAGAATCAAAGGACGCACCTATCGAGTTTGTCAGGGGAAGGCCTGAGGAATCGGAGGCGACTAGAAAAGACGAAGATATAATAGGAAATCCGGTAATAATGTGCCTTGAGCTATCAGGGACGAAAGGTAACATTACCGGCACCGGACCGGCGACTGTATTTATAAACCAGAATCTAGAAACTTGTTATGTTCCCATACTGCATGAGCTGACTGAGCATGAGGTGATGACTCAGCTTTTTCAGAAGCTGCGTCTTGATGTAGAGGGTTTTCGAACATTGAGAAAGAACGGATATACAGATGTGCTCACAAATATATTGTTCAGCCAGCGCTGCGGTAAGTGGAGAATAAGCAAGGGCAGGATTATAAGAGAGCGCGCCGGTCAATATCCTTTAAATCCGAACGAAGTAGCGCAGCTCGCTTATGACCTATCAGTAGAGTTGCGTAGTTGCATTAATAGAGAAAATCGGACAAAAGTCGGGCCGATACTAAGAAACCAAAACAAAGAGCTTGCGACAGAATATTCCCATTATTTTGATGCGGTTTTTAATTTGTTGATAAATCCGGTAATGGCGGACGTACTAGTCAGCGTTAGCAAGAGATATAAGAGGAACCAATGGCCGACAGGCGGATTGAATCAATATGAGCAGGAATTTCTTGTTTTGTTGCAGCAAGAGTTTTTAGACGCGGTGGAACATATAGGGGAGGGACAACTTCAATTATTGACTGCGCAACAGATCAGAAGCGCCGTAGATAATAACTGGACGCCCCCGAGAAAGAGTAAAAAGGAAAAACGAGCAGCTGATTTAAATAGGCAAAGATACGAACGACACCCTCATATTCTTACAAGCGAACTTGCAGGCCATCAGGGTCTCCATTGGTTCAGCACATTGGTTATAACAGAAATTTTCAGTAGACGTCCATTGGGTATCAGACTTCCTCCTCGCATTGCTTGCGCAATCGCAGAGGAATTGCGAAACCGGGCTGCCGAGAGAAGAGAAACATTGCGAAAAAGGGCGCAGCGAAAAGCTGAAACGCCTGCCCCCCAACCAGACGACCTCGGGGCCCAGGACCTGTCAGACGGCGTGTATCTGGGCAGGCTGAAGGCCCGTTTACAGAAGCTCCTAAGAGGACTTCCCGGCATCCCTGAAGTCCCCGCAGACGCATCAGATAGAGAGGTTGTGGAAATATGCATAGACTACTTAGCAGGAATAGGATTAATAATAGAGACAACCGACATCCACGGAAACAGGATAAGGATAATAAACGAAGAAGCCGTCCAGGCGCTAGGACCACGCCATATAGCCCGACGCCTGATAGATATCATGCGAAGGCGGGTAATAACAGGAGATGCGCAGACAGGCTGTAAGGCCATAAACTTCAAGCAAGAAGACGGCAAATGGTGCATAGTAGGCTTCCAGGAAGAACTTGGAACAGGAGACCCCGCCTCAGGCATGAACGATGATCAAAAAGCAAACCTCGAACATGAACAGAAAGAAATAGCCTTCAGGCAAAGAGGCTTTCTCCCGAAAGAAGCCCACGAAAAAGTTGAAAGAGGCGAAGATCCATTTGAAGGAGAGGTAGAAGTAGTAGAAGTTGCACAAGCAGTCCGGGATGCCCAAGACGCGGAACTGGGTGCGGCGGAAGGTGAAATATCTATAGATGAGCTACTCTCCGAAGGAGCCCCCCTAGATTTAGAAGAAGTAATCAAGAGATTTGAAGGTAGAGGAAGAGAACTGGATGAATGGTCTGGGAGGAGTATCGCTGTTCCGATAGGCAATGGAAAGGTTTTAGTATGTAAACTTCAACGTATCTATGAAGTCTCGTTTGAAGAAGAAGCAGCGGATATGCTTCTTGCGCGAAGATTGTTTAATGACGAATCTTTACCTATGCCTATAAGGGGTAGAGACGGGTTTACCCAGAGAATACCAAGAGGATTAACCGTGCCAAAGGAAGTAATAGGCCCGGAAAGGATATCTCCGCGCCTTGAGTGCCTATTCTATGTGGCAGGAGAAGGGTATGTTAAGGACATAACAAGTAGACTCCCGCGCACCCTTTCATACGAACGCAGACTCAATATCATAAAGGAAGCAGGACTAAAAACGATAGGCCAGCTTGCCGATATTACAGATGAAGGGCTTGTCTATGACTCCCTATGCCCTCTATCCCATGGTTTTGGGCAGGCCTGGGTTTGTTATCATACTCCCTTGGGCGATATACGAAACTTCGAGGAACAGCTAAAAAATACAAATGTAAGGCAGACAGGTCTTGGAGACCCTAAACACTTAAGAGTCCCCGATTATGACTATATGCCGCATAAGATGGCTCAGAATCTATTTGAGTGGACCCTTATAATGGCATACGCCGGCGTACGTAACGGATTAACATTAAAGGATATCTCAGAACAGATTATAATACCAGGCCTTAAGAGTTACTATAGTAGACTAAAGAAAGAAGAGTTAGAAGAAGATATCTTCCTTATTATACATAACTTTATATTTAATACCTTCTTTAAAAAAGAGGAAGGCGCCGTCTCAAGCATCCTTAAGGCAGTTGATATGGAAGAGTTTATAGCGCTTATTTTATCTATAACTGAAAAGATAAACACCCAGGAAAGATTAAAAGAGATCTCCCCCCAAATAACTACATACGGCACACCTGGCAGTGGTACAGGTCAATTCGATGCGCCCTTTAACACAACACCACCTGATAGCGAGGGGTATTTCTTTGTAGTTGATACAGACAACAATCGCATAGTCCGCTTAAAATTAGAAGAGGACGGAAGTTATACATGGATTAGTACATACGGCACACCTGGCGACGGCACAGGTCAATTCATTTCGCCCTCTGCCGCAACACCACCTGATAGCGAGGGATATTTCTTTGTACTTGATAGAGGTAACAATCGCATAGTCCGCTTAAGATTAGAAAAGAATGGAAGCTATACATGGATTAGTACATACGGCACACCTGGCGACGGCACAGGTCAATTCGTTTGGCCCTCTGCCATGACACCACCTGATAGCGAGGGATATTTCTTTGTAGTTGATGCAGGTAATGATCGCATAGTCCGCTTAAGATTAGAAAAGAATGAAAGCTATACATGGATTAGTACATACGGCACAGGTCAATTCTCTCGGCCCTCTGCCATGACACCACCTGATAGCGAGGGATATTTCTTTGTAGTTGATAAAGACAACAATCGCATAGTCCGCTTAAGATTAGAAGAGGATAGAAGTTATAGATGGATTAGTACATACGGCACAATTGGCATGGGCACAGGTCAATTCAGTTGGCCCTCTGCCATGACACCACCTGATAGCGAGGGATATTTCTTTGTAGTTGATGCAGGTAATGATCGCATAGTCCGCTTAAGATTAGAAGAGGACGGAAGTTATAGATGGATTAGTACATACGGCACACCTGGCGACGGCACAGGTCAATTAAAAGTGCCCTTTAACATAACACTACCTAATAGCGAGGAATACTTCTTTGTAGCTGAAATAGGTAACAATCGCATAAAGCGTTACAGCAGGCCTGCGAGACTAAGCGCCTATGGAATAGCGCTACTGGAAATAATACAATATACAACAATGAGCAAAAAAAGAACCCCCTTAATATCACCGCCTACAGACTTAGTAAAGCCTAAAGAAGGTATAGTAAAACCTGAAGAAAAGAGACTTGTTGTGGTCGGGGCAGATGCGATTCCCCAAACTGAAGAAGACCTCGGAGCCAATGACCTATCCCATGGTGTGTATCTCGGTAGATTCAGGAGGCATATGATTAATTTCTTAAGAAGAAACAGAGAGATGCCTGATATACCTAAAGATGCCCCGGACAGGGTAGTTATGGAATTGTGCATAAACTACCTGGTAGAAAGCGGCCTTATAATCGAAACGACCGATGAACACGGAAATATAATAAGGATAATAGACGAAGAGGCTCTAAAGAGGCTCCCCGAAGGCCACATAGCCCTCCGTCTGATAGGAATCATACGAAGACAGATAGTAACAAGAGAGAGAGGCGTAAAGGCCATAAACTTCAGAGCCGAAGACGGCACCCACTGGTGCATAGTTGGCTTCCAGCAAGAGCTCGGAACAGGAGACCCTGACGCGGGCATGAACGAAGACCAGGAAGCAAACCTCCGGCATGAACAGAAAGAAATCGCCTTCAGGCAAAGAGGCTTTCTCCCGAAAGAAGCCCACGAAAAAGTTGAAAGAGACGAAGATCCATTTGAAGGAGAGGTAGAAGTAGTAGAAGTTGCACAAGCAGTCCGGGATGCCCAAGACGCAGAACTGGGGGCGGCGGAGGGGGTCTTTGAGGTTCCCGACTCCTCTGATTATTCCGGTTACCACGTAATATATACATGTTACGCCCCAGGAGGGTGGATACAGATAAAGGTACACTCTAACAATAGACCGGCAAATATGTTTGAGCAGTTTGGTATATTCGAAGGCGGTCTTAGAGGATATTATCTTAATCCTATCGCACTAGAGGCAAGATATCCCGGCATATTGGGGGCGCTCTTACAGTCTCTCTCGGAGGGTGTAGCAGGCGCAAGTGATCAAGCAGAAAGGGCCGAATTCGAAGGGGCATTAGAATTGGTAAGGGGCGTAAGCGATGAATACAACAGGCATAAAACCGCATATGAAAATATAGCCGACGAAGCGGATATAAGTCTTTTGGAGGGATTAACCGAGCCGGGCACTGAAAGATGGTACGCAGCGGTCTATTATTTTATTACAAGAGTGGATGAGATATACAGAAGGACATTTATGATAAGTGATTTCGAGCACATGGCAGAAGCAGTGGTTATAACGGTTTACGGAAAGCCGTGCGCCCGCCTTTCATTTAATCCGGATATCAGAGGAAGAGTATTAAAAAGATTAGAAGGCCGCCAAATGCAGATTAGAGGCCAGATGCCTATGCCAACGCGGCCTGAACCGGCAGAGCTTACGCTTCGGGTTGCCGGCCGTTATGTGGACCTGGAAGGGGATATGTCGCGGCCGAGAATAGACCATCTTATGGAGGCGGCAGGCGTTGAATTTCCGGATGTTACCGCTATATGCGAGCTTTATGGATATTCGCGCGATGATGATACTTCAGCCATTGGATGGGGTGAAATTGGCTCAAATATTCGTCAATCCTTGGAGACGCCCGCGGATACAAAGGCTCAAAGGCAGGCGAGAATAGCCTCTGCTTTAGGAGAGCTTAGGGAATTGATACATTTGATAGAAGGCATAGATGATAGAACGGGAGGGAGATTGAGGGGAAGGGCATTAAGGAACGTCATTGTAATAGGCGTTCTTGAGAGGGCCTCTTTGGGCGGGGAGACATTTTTGAGCGGCATCGTAAACGTATTAAGAAGGATTAACAGTGTGGAGAACCCGCGCCCGTTAGTGGATCTACTGCGACAGGCAGAGGAGATTGAGAATGTAGAGCTAGGAGTTGATGATGTCAGGGCGATGGCTAGTGAGCTCAACAACCGCTTAAATGTGATGATTCAAGCTGCCGAACAGGGGCTTGAAGGGCCTCCTCCGGCCGATATGGGCGGTAATTTTGTCCCTATGCTGGAGTCGGGCGCGAGTGTAGACGAGAAATTCTTTGGCGGGGCTATGGCATCGCTTGACGCTGCACGAAGGGATTGGGAAGATGCGACCAAAGGGTGGAAGTATAAGACAGCGTGGCCCGGATACATAGGCGACCTTATTCTATGTGCCTTGAGAGAGGAAGCTTCTGACCGTCATATGTTCAGGAGTTTTATGGAGTACCTCGCAAGAGAGGATAGAGAGCTTTTCGATGCCGTAAGAGCCGCGATTAGAGAAGAATTAAAAGAGAGCGCTGAAAAACTGGATGTAGTAAACGGGGTGTTAGATGCTGTGGAAAGAACTGTCGCGCAAGAGAGCAGAGAACCTGCGGCGCCAGAAGTAGTACAATCTGCAAAAGAAGAAGCGGCCGAGACAGGTCCCGCTGAAGTAAGAGCGGAAAGCGAAATAGGAGGGCTTCTAAGAAGGCTGGCTGTGGTATTTAGCAGATCTTCACTCTACTCTTATGACAGGACTTTAGCGCTGCAGCGCGTATTGACTGAGGCAGGAATAGAGGCGAGGGTTTTAGAGATAAGAGACGAAAAAGGAAAATTACATTATTTTGTAGAAGCCGGGGGATTAGCGGTTGATGCATCTCCTTCAGATAATTTTAGGATTCTTCCAGGAGTGAGACTCCGCATAGCAGAGACAACAAGGGTTATAGTAGCCGGCAGAGATAGCGCAGAATACAGGAGCTATTACAAGGGCGGCAGGCCTGTAATAATAGAAGAAGCAAATCAGGCCTCAGCGCATAGACATTTCCTTACGGAAGCGGCACAGCCGAGGGCAGGCGACTATACTGCTATTATAGATAGACTTCGCGCATTAACAGGATTTCAACCTATTGATAAGACCCCCAAAATCGCCCCCACCGACGCATCCGGCGCCGCGCCTGAAGAGAAAACAGCGCAACCCGCAGGAGATGTCGCATTGCCGGAAGAGTTACCTGTCTTAACAGAGGAGCGCGCCGAAGGGTATCTATCAAGAAAGACAGGCGTCTATCATACGATAATAGGAGAACAGGGGTTGGATATTGCAAACGGCGAATTAGAGAGCCGCGCCGGAGTGGAGAGCCGCGGCGGCATATTGGGCGGCATTAACGGCAGAAACGGCTTCGGGACCATGGCAAAGTATGTAATTATAGTGGGAGGCGAACGGGTTATACCGTCAAAGGTCGCTATAGGCGAAGGCAGGGCTCAAAGAAAGGATTTTGATAGGGCCGTAGAGAATGTCGGGGAACTGTTCGACTCTGCGGGCCACAGGCAGCTTATTGTGCATACTGTAGCGAATATAGAAGAGTTGAATGATCTCTTGGTCAGCATACCTGCCATCAGGCAGGATAATGCATTCATATATTTTGACACAAGCGAGACAAGCGAAGTAAGCCGCGAAGATGTAAAGACTTTTATGGATGAAAGAAAAGCAGGAGAAAAGCCGGTGTATATGTCTGCCAATCTGGTAGGCGTTCCGGAAGAAGGCGGATATGTGCCTGTAGGCGGCCTTGAGGCGCTTGCTGTCACCGCGATAGGGCTCGCGAACGGACAGACAGTCGATATGAAATACATTTACCAGCTTTTAGCGGCCTTAAAATTTGATAATCCGGAACTTCAGAAAATATACGCGAAAGAACTTGAAGAAGAGTGGACAAATAACGGCTGGGCTGAAGACCCTGTAGAGAATCTCTTTTTACTCGGCTTGCTGGAAATACCGGTTCAGCCATTAAACGTCAAGGCGGATTTAGGGAAACGCTATAGACAGGAGGCAAGAGAGGCAAATCTCTCAAGGGCTTTATAATACATGGCTATATGGCGAGTCCGTAGGGCAGGTTTTCCCGCCTTTGGCGGGATCCCGCTACAGCGGGAAAACCTGCCCTACGAGCCGCGAGCATATACCTAAGTGCTTAGGGTAAGCACAGTTGTGTGAAGGCAGCGCGCATTACCCCCCGGGCGGACCAAGCTTAACCCTTGGTCGGCCAGTGCGCGCTGCTTTTTTTACATTATCATAATTGTATTGACAAAGTGTAAAATATGGTGTATACTTTTTATATGATAAAAAGGGCTCTGGAATCAAAAGTCTTAGCTTATGCACGAAAGTTCCCCGTTGTCACTATTACCGGCCCGCGCCAGTCCGGGAAGACCACCCTCTGCAAGATGGCCTTTCCGGATAAGAAATACCTTTCTTTAGAAGACCTGGATGTCCGGAATTATGCTCGTACAGACCCCCGCTCCTTTTTGGAAGAAACGCTCAAAAAAGGGGCGGTACTCGATGAAATACAGCGCGTGCCTAAATTATTATCGTATATACAGACAATCGCGGACAGGGAAAATAGGGAAGGGCTATTTATCCTTACGGGCAGTCAGAATTTTGAATTATTGCATTCCCTTAGCCAGACCTTGGCCGGCAGGACGGCTTTAGCGACACTGCTTCCTTTTTCATACGGCGAAATTTACAAAAACGGCTCAAAGATAACGCTGGACACGCTTCTTTATAAAGGGTTCTATCCGAGGATATATGATAAGAAACTTAACCCCACAGAGGCCCTGTCGTTTTATACCAGCACTTATCTGGAAAGGGACGTAAGGAGCCTCATTAATATAAAAGACCTTTCTAAATTCGAGGTATTCCTGAAATTATGCGCTTCGAAAACGGGTCAGGTTTTAAATATATCTAACCTGGGGAATGATTGCGGCATAAATCACAATACGGCGAAGAGCTGGCTTTCTGTCCTGGAGGCAAGCTATATAATACACCTAGTGCGGCCACACCACAAAAATTTTAGAAAGAGATTAATTAAATCTCCAAAACTGTATTTTATAGATTCCGGATTAGCGGCATATCTCCTGGATATCCACAACGCCAGACATATGGCCAATCACCCGCTTAAAGGAGCGATTTTCGAAACCTTTGTTGTTTCTGAAGTATTGAAGGCAAGATTAAACGGCGGCAAGCGAAAGAATCTGTATTATTTTAGAGATAACGTCGGCAATGAAGTCGATCTTATTTTGGATTACGGCTCTAAAGTAAAACCGGTGGAGATAAAACTCGGCAGGACAATAAATAACGATTTTTTTAACGGATTGAGGTACTATAAAAAGCTTAATCCGAAAAACAGCGCCAAGGGGTGCCTTATATACGGAGCGGGAGAATCGTCATCAAGGTCGAAATTCGATATCATAAGCTATAATAACATAGGTAAAATGCGGATTTGAAACGGAAACTTTCCTTGCATTTTGCCGACGGATATGGTATTTTTATGTATAATAATGCGCGGGTGGCGGAATCGGCAAACGCGGCAGCTTGAGGGGCTGTTGGGAGCAATCTCTTGCAGGTTCAACTCCTGTCCCGCGCACCAATCTTGCTTCGTAAAATTTCGGCCCCATCGTCTAGCCTGGTCTAGGACATGAGCTTCTCAAGCTTAAGGCCCGGGTTCAAATCCCGGTGGGGCTACCATAATGGATGGTTAACCCCAAAGAGCTAGCTCTTTGGGGAACCTTCAAAAATAGGTGGACTTTCTCTTTGGAGTCCACTTTTATTTTGTGGATAAGATCTCCTAAAAGGCGTTTTTGCTCGCCGAAAGAAAAATCTG
>JADHWH010000011.1 GCA_016783555.1 Candidatus Omnitrophota bacterium
TAAGGTGGCGACTGAAAAGAAGAGTATCACATGGGCAAAGAAAGACCTGATAGGCCTTGAGTACCTGACAAAAGAAGAGATAGCACTTATACTCGAGAGCGCGACTACCTTTAAGGAGGTGCTCAAGAGGCCCCTTAGAAAAGTACCGACGCTCCGGGGCAAGACAGTAGTCAATTTGTTTTATGAGCCGTCCACGAGGACAAGGACGTCTTTTGAGCTCGCGGCAAAGAGGCTCTCCGCCGACGTCATCAATATCGTAAAAGAATCTTCAAGCATCCAGAAGGGGGAGACGCTCATAGACACCGGCAGGAACCTGGAGGCCCTGAAGATAGATATAATAATAGTAAGACACAACTCTTCCGGGGCAGCGACAATGCTTTCGCGGGCGGTTGATATAAGCGTCGTAAATGCCGGCGACGGCTGGCACGAACACCCGACCCAGGCGCTCCTGGATATATTTACGCTCAAAGAGAAGCTCGGCAGCGTAGAAGGCCTTAATGTGAGCATTATAGGCGATATAGCCCATTCGAGAGTCGCCCGTTCAAACATCTGGGGGCTTACGAAGTTAGGGGTAAACGTCACGGTCTGCGCGCCGGAGGAGCTTATACCCCCGGGCGTCGAGGAATTGGGCGTCAAAGTGGTGACGAACATAGACGAGGCGATAAAGAACGCCGACGCCATAAACGTGCTCCGCATGCAGCTCGAGAGAGACGAAAATGCGGCGTTTCCGTCCAAGATAGAATACTTCAAGGCCTTCGGCGTGACAGAGGAACGGCTCAAAAAAGCGAAGAAGAGTATCGTAGTCATGCACCCCGGCCCTATAAATAGAGGGGTCGAAATGTCGGCGGAGGTTGCCGACGGGGCCAACTCAGTGATATTGGAGCAGGTTACAAACGGCATTGCCGTCAGAATGGCGGTCCTCTATCTCGTAGCGCACGTTAAATGAGGCCATGATTTACGCGACCGAAGGGAGAGTAAACCATACAGCCGAATTTAATCCTGCGACGAAGTCCGCCGAAGGCCAAAACTTCTACGAAGTTCTATTATGGCCGAAGGCGGAAGCCCAAAACATCTATGAAATTCTTTTATGGGCGAAGTAGGACAAAAGCCGGTAAGGAAAGACCATGATTATAAAGAACGGTTATGTCATAGACCCCGCAAACAAAAAAGAGGGAGTCTTCGATATCCGGATAAAAGGATCAAAAATAAAAGAAGTCTCGAAAAAAATAAGCGCGAAAGAGAATAATATTATCGACGCAAAGGGAAAATTTGTCTTTCCGGGCCTGATAGATATGCATGTCCATCTGAGGGAGCCGGGGAGGGAGGATATAGAGACAGTCTTCTCCGGGACGCGCGCAGCCTTATTCGGCGGGATGACGAGCGTCTGCTCAATGCCGAATACCCAGCCCCCCATAGATGACAGAGATACCGTAAGACGCCTCAATGATATTATAAAAAGAGATGCCGCGACCAATACCTTTGTCATCGGGGCTATCACAAAAGGCAGGATGGGAAGAGAGCTCGCGGACTTAAAGGGCATGAAGGAAGAAGGCGCCGCCGCCTTTACAGACGACGGCAGTTCTATACAAGATAAATCCGTTATGCAGAGCGCCCTTAAGAAGGCAAGAGAGAAGAACCTTCTTCTGATATCCCATTGCGAGAATAGTTCTGTATCTAAAAAAGGCGTCGTAAATGAGGGCATCGTAGCTACAAAGTTGGGATTACGCGCCATACCCAAGAGGGCGGAATACGAATTTGTGGCGCGCGACATAAAACTCGCCGAGAAAACGAAGGCGAGGATCCACATAGCGCATGTAAGCTGTAAGGAGTCCGTAGAGATAATAAGACAAGCGAAGAGAGACGACATAGCCGTTACCGCAGAGACAGCCCCGCATTATTTCAGCCTCAAGGATAGCTGCTGTGAGACCTACGACACCAGGACGAAGATGAATCCGCCGCTTCGTTCGGCCGAGGATGTCGAGGCGATAATAAGAGGCCTCGCCGACGGCACCATAGACGCGATAGCCTCAGACCATGCCCCTCACGGCAAGCACGAAAAAGAGACGGTCTTTGAGGAGGCGGCCTTCGGCATCATCGGTCTTGAAACATCCCTTACCTTAGCCATTGCCAATCTAATCAGCGGGGATAAGATATCTTGGGCAAGATTGGTTGAGCTTCTGTCCGTAAACCCGGCTAAGATTCTCGGCCTTAAGAATAAAGGAAAGCTCTCCTCAGGATGCGACGCCGATATAACGATAGTTGACGAGAAAAGAGAGTGGGTCTATTCAAAAGAGAAGATCCAGTCGAAGAGCAAAAACTCACCCTTTATAGACTGGCAGTTTAAGGGTAAGGTAACGGACGTGATAGTCGGGGGAAGGCACGT
The DNA here is from genome assembly GCA_016783555.1 of Candidatus Omnitrophota bacterium. Taxonomy (GTDB): domain Bacteria; phylum Omnitrophota; class Gorgyraeia; order JABMRJ01; family JABMRJ01; genus BS750m-G22. The sequence goes on from JADHWH010000011.1 coordinate 2,384, forward strand.
CTTTAAAGATGGAAGAGTCTCTTAAGTTTATAACTACCATAGAACTCGGCAGGCTCGCGAGGTGGCTTAGGATCCTTGGATACGATTGTGTATTCTTTGACCGCGCAAAGAAGAAGGATCTGGTCATAGAGAGCCTCCGCGAGGGAAGGATTATCCTCACGCGCGATTCAAGGCTCTCCAGATTCAGCGGCGTAAGGATGGTCCATATAGAGAGCGATTTTGTCGAAGAACAGCTTAATCAGGCCATAAAGAGCTTGCGCCTTAAGGTTGATAAGGAGAAGATATTTACAAGGTGCGTCAAGTGCAATACCCCCATAGAGAAGGCCGAGAAGGAGGACCTTGAGTCAAAGGTGCCGCCTTATGTATATAAGACACAGGAAGAGTTTATGTGCTGTCCAAACTGCGGCAAGGTCTATTGGAAGGGAACGCACTGGAGATTGGCAAATAAATTTATGGAAAAGATAGAGATATGAGCCCCGTTAGACCTTATATGCCTAACGGGGATGAGGAGGTCTAACGGGGTGAGCAATTATATAGCGGACTTCCATATCCACTCCAAATATTCGCGGGCGACATCGAAAGATATGGATGTCGAGAATCTCGCGCGATGGGCGAAGATAAAGGGCATATCGCTTTTGGGATCCGGAGACTTTACACACGGAGGATGGCTCACGGAGCTAAAGAAAAATCTGGAGCCGAAAGGTAACGGCATATTCCGACACAAAGAGGTGGATTTTATACTGTCGGTCGAGGTCTCAAATATATATTTTAAAGCGGGCAGGACGCGGAAGGTTCACAATATTATATTCTCGCCCGATTTCAAGACGGCAGAAGAGATAAGCTCATACCTCGGCGGCTACGGGAAGCTCGAGTCAGACGGAAGGCCTATGCTGGATCTACCTTCGGATAAGATGGTAAAAAAGATCCTGAGGATAAATCCCGATTGCCTTATAGTGCCGGCCCACGTATGGACGCCCCATTTTTCCGTCTTCGGCTCAAATTCCGGATTCGATAAGATTGAGGAGTGCTTCGAGGAGCAGACCGAGAATATATATTCTTTAGAGACGGGGCTGTCGAGCGATCCGGCTATGAACTGGAGATGGAGCAAGCTCGATGATTTTACATTAATCTCAAACTCGGATGCCCATTCGGCCTCTAAAATAGGAAGGGAGGCAAATGTATTTAACGGACCGATAGATTACAAAGATTTAATTGAAATATTAAAGAATAAAGATAAGTCAAAATTTTTATATACGATAGAGTTCTTCCCTCAGGAAGGAAAGTATCATTGGGACGGCCACCGCGCATGTAGCCAGAGGATACCCCCTAAGGAATCGAAGAATGTAAATTACAGATGCCCGGCCTGCGGCAAAAAACTCACTATAGGGGTGATGAACAGGGTAGAGAGCTTAAGCGACAGAGAAGAAGGCTATAATCTCGAGAACTCCCCCTCTTTTAAGAACCTCATACCTTTAGTCGAGATAATAGGCGATGCCTTAGGGGTGGGGGCCGATTCCGTGTCGGTTCAGAAAGAGTATAATAAACTGATAAAGGCATTCGGGACAGAGTTCAGCGTATTGCTCGAGATATCTCAGGAAGAACTCGGCAAGCAGGTCTCCGCAAAGATTGCCAAAGGCATCATCAAGGTCAGGGAGGGGAATATAGAGGTAATACCCGGTTACGACGGCGTATACGGCGAGGTACATATATTCGGAAAAGAAGACGAGGAATCACAGAAACAGATGACATTCTTTTAACGAGTCGAGAAGATTGATTGAAGTCGGACTTCAATCAATGACGGATGGAAAGAATGAGGCTGGTAAAGGCGAAGATAGTATCAAATAAGAAAGTTGCGGCCGGGCGTTTTAAAATAAGGCTCGCGGCGCCCTCGATCTCGAAAGCGGCAGAGCCGGGCCAGTTTGTAATGGTAAAGTGTTCTGACGGACTTGACCCTCTCTTAAGACGGCCGTTCTCGTTTCATAGGATAGAAAGAGGATTCTTTGAGCTTCTATATCAAGTGATAGGAAGAGGCACGGCGGCATTATCAGAAAGAAAGAAAGGTGAAAGACTCGACGTCATAGGCCCTTTAGGAAACGGCTTTGATGCGCTATCCGCTAAACGCTATCCGCTAAACGCTATTTTAGTAGCCGGGGGCATAGGCGTTGCGCCATTACTTGCGCTGGCAGAAAGGTTAGCGCATAGCGTAGAGCGCATAGCGTTTAGTATTTTTATAGGGGCGAGAAATAAAGAACATTTACTTTGCGAGAAAGACTTTAAAAAACTGGGAGCAAGATTATATGTTGCTGCTGAAGACGGTTCGAAAGGTTATAAAGGCTTAGTGACGGATTTATTGAAAAAAGAACTCTACGCTAAACGCTCTACGCTAAACGCTAAAGTATACGCCTGCGGCCCGAGAGATATGTTAAAGGCTGTAGCTGATATAGCGAGATTGAAACACTTCCCATGCGAAGTCTCTCTTGAGGAGAAGATGGCATGCGGAATCGGGGCGTGTCTCGGGTGCGCTGTAAAGACGCTGATAGGCCATAAGATGGTCTGCAAAGACGGCCCCGTTTTTAACGCAGGAGATATAATATGGTGAGACCAAAAACAAAAAGAAGAGAGACCGACCTGTCGGTTAAGATCGGCAGGATAAAGATGAAGAACCCGGTGATGGTTGCATCGGGGACTTTCGGCTACGGGAAAGAGTACGAAGGGCTTATGGACATTAGCAGATTGGGCGCCATAGTTACCAAGACCATCACGAATGATCCGAGATCCGGAAACCCGCCGCCGAGAGTTGTTGAAACGCCGTTTGGAATGTTGAATTCGATCGGCCTTGAGAACGACGGGGTGGACGCGTTTATAGAAGAGAAGCTCCCGTATCTTAGAAAACTGGGCATACCTGTCATAGTAAGTATCGGCGGAGAAGAGATCAGAGATTTCGCAAGGCTCGCGAAGCGCCTGAATAGAGTAAGCGGCGTAGCGGGCCTTGAGATCAATATCTCGTGCCCGAACATAAGAGACCAAAGACGGAAGACCAGAAGCCGGAGGCTCTTTTCACAGGATAAGAACTTGACCTTCAAGATAGTAAAGTCTGTCAGGAGGGCTACGGGCTTGACCATCATCACAAAGCTTACCCCAAACGTCACAGACGTCGCAGAGATTGCCCGGGCCGCGCAGGACGGAGGCTCGGACGCCCTCTCGCTCGTTAATACATATATGGGGATGGCCCTCGATATATCTACAAGGAAGCCCCTCCTGGGCAACGTGGCCGGGGGCTTGAGCGGCCCTGCCATAAAACCGCTTGCGCTTAAAGCGGTATGGGATGTATATAATCATGTAAGCATACCTATCATAGGTATGGGGGGCATAGTAGAGATCAATGACGTATTGGAGTTTCTTATATGCGGCGCTACGGCCGTGGCGCTGGGGACTACAAATTTTGTCTATCCTAACAAAAGCATTGAAATTATAGATGGGTTAAAGTACTATATTAAGTCTAATAAGCTGAAGAGCCTGAAACCGCTCATCGGCTCCCTAAAGACCTAACCAAATACTGACACCCCGTAGGTGTCAGTAAGAATAGGTTAAAAGATGAAGCTTAAAGATAGGATAATAGTAGCGCTCGATGTGAATGACGCCGAATCGTGCAAGGCCCTGCTTGATAAGCTATACCCCACCATAAAGGCATTCAAGGTGGGCAGCCAGCTCTTCACGGCGGTGGGCCAAGAGGCCATAAACATGATTAAGCGGAAAGGCGCCAGTTGTTTCCTAGACCTTAAATTCCACGATATACCCGCCACCGTCGGCAAGACATCCGCTTCAGCTACGAGTCTGGGCGCAGACTTATTTGATATGCACGCCTCAGGCGGTTTTGACATGATGAAGGAGGCCGTAAGAAGCTCTGAGGAAACAGCAGAGAGGCTGAAGATAAAAAAGCCCCTGATTCTCGGTGTTACAGTCCTTACCAGTATGGACAAAAAAGATCTGGAGGACCTTGGAATAAAGAGAGACACGAAAGACGAGGTTCTCTTTTTGGCGGAGTTGGCAAAGAAGGCAGGCCTGGATGGCGTGATAGCCTCGGCGGACGAAACAGAGTCGATAAAGAAGAATTTAGGCAAGGGTTTTGTAGTAGTAACGCCCGGTATAAGGCCTTCGTGGACAAAGAAGGCCGATCAGAAGAGGATTGCCACGCCGAAAGAGGCGTTTGATAGAGGGGCCGATTATATCGTAATCGGAAGAGCGATAACCGAAGTGGAAGATCCAAAGGCCGCAGCAGAGAGGATTATAGGAGAGATAGAGGGTGAACCCCGTTAGACCTCAAAGGTCTAGACGGGGCGTAGGAGGTCTAACGGGGTGAATGAGGCTGCGATACTAAAGATATTTCAGGATTCAGGCGCGCTACTTACCGGCCATTTCAAACTCTCGAGCGGTCTCCATTCGGGCCAATATCTGCAATGCGCCCTCGTCTTACAAAATCCAAAGTACGCCGAAGACCTCTCTGACGCGCTCGCCTTGAGATTTAAAAAGGAGAGGATAAATATTGTTATAGGCCCCGCCTTAGGTGGTATAATAGTCTCATATGAGGTCGCAAGAGCGCTCGGCGCGCGCGCCCTATTTACCGAGAGAGTTGACGGCAAAATGGTGCTTCGGCGTGGTTTCAATATAGATAAGAATGACAGGGTCCTTGTGGTCGAGGATGTCGTTACGACAGGCCTCTCGACAAAAGAGGTTATAGATACCGTAAAAGAATTCGGGGCCGATTTAGTAGGGGTCGGGGCTATCATCAGCAGGGCTAAAGAGAGCCCCTTTAAGGAAAGATTCGAAGCGCTTATTAAGATAGATATACCGACGTTTGAGCCGGCGGATTGCCCCTTGTGCAGAGAGAAGATTCCCATAAGCAAACCCGGCTCGCGAAAGTAGAGAAAATATAAAGGAGAATGTTATGGCGACGGAGCTTGATAGTTTAATTCAGAAGATAAAAGAGGAAGGCGTCGAAGAGGCCAAGAAGAGCTCAAGAGATATAATAGCCGACGCAGAAAGAAAGGCCAAAGAGATCATCGACGGCGCCCAGAAGAAGAAGACCGCCATTGTCGAGGATGGCGAGAGAGAAGCGGCAAACTTGAAAAAGTCAGGCGAGGCGGCTTTAAGGCAGGCATCCCGCGACTCTCTTCTGTCTTTGCGCAGAGAGGTTATAAAATTATTCGACAATATAACGAAACGCGAGATTTCACAGGCGCTCTCCTCAAAAGATTTACAGGGCATTATCGTAAAGACGATAGAAAACTTCAAAAAGGGTGAGGAGATCAATATAGAGGTCCTCTTGGACAAGAAAGAGAAGGATGCCTTGGAAAAGACTCTCCTTCAGGCGCTGAAGAATGACCTCAAGAAAGGCGTCACCTTTAAAGTCTCAAGCAGCATCAAAAACGGCTTCCGCGTTGGCGAGAAGGGGAAGAACTTCTATTATGATTTTACGGATGAGGCGGTAGCGGAGGCCTTCAGTCTCTATCTAAATCCAAAGATAACAAAGATTTTAAAAGTTAAGGATTAGGTTATCCACAACCGTAGGGCACCCTTAAGGGTGCCCTACGAGGGGTAAATATGGCTAATAAGTATTACTACCTGGCATCATCACTGCCCTTTGTAGCGTTCGGCAAGCCCGCCCCCATAACAAGCGTCCATTTCCAAGAGGAATGCCAGAAATGGCTTACAGCGAGCGACCTGGAAGCCTTGCGCGATATAGATGATGTCAACGTAGAGACAGATCCGGAAGATAGGGGTTTTAAGGGAGAATGGAGAGAGTTTGATGTATCGCTTCGGAAGACGCTTTCCGATGCGAGGTCTGCGCTGAAGGTCGCCCACGAGGAGAGGGTACGCGGGCTGGCGAGGGATATACTCGACCGCCTTACGCCGCTTGAGATGGAGAATAGGTTTGAAGAGATACGATGGAGTTTTTTAGAGGAGAAGGAGACGGATTACCATTTCGATCTTTATTGGCTTATGGTCTATTACTTAAAGCTTAAGATCTGCCAACGACTCCAGATGTTCAAGATAGAGGAAGGAAAACAGGCATTCGAAGAGATATGCGAGGTTAAGGTATGAGCCCCGTTAGACCTCTTAGTAGAGGCACTCACGGGGTACGGCGATTGAGAGGAGGTCTAACGGGGTGAGTAATCGTACGGGAAAGATTATATCTATAACGGGCAATATGATAGCCGTTAAGTTCACAGGGGATATTATCCAGAATGAAGTCGGATATGTCATAGACGGTAAGAGACGCCTCAAGTCCGAAGTCATAAAGATAAGGTATGACGTGGCGTTTATGCAGGTCTTTGAATATACCAAGGGCATAAAGGTCGGTGACACCGTGGAGTTTTCCGGTCAGATGCTCTCGGTCTGGCTGGGGCCGGGCCTGCTGGCGCAGATATACGACGGGCTGCAGAACCCTCTTCCCCAACTCGCCGAGGAATTCGGCTTCTTCCTGCCGGTAGGTGAGGAACGCGACGCATTCTCACTTAAAGTCAAGTGGGACTTTACGCCCCTGGCCAAGAAGGGCGACAAGGTTACGGCAGGAAGTTTCCTGGGATGGGTCCCCGAAGGCATATTCGAGCACAAGATCATGGTGCCCTTTAATGTAAGAGGCGACTGGACCGTGGAGGATATCGCAAAGAAAGGTAAGTATGCTCCGGATAGAGTAATAGCAAAGATACAGAGCGACAAAGGCAAGACGATTGATGTAAATATGTATTTCGAATGGCCGGTAAAGATACCTATAACGGCCTATAGACAAAAACTCCCCCCTAAAGAGCCGCTCGTTACGAAGATAAGGATCCTCGATACGTTATTCCCCATAGCGAAAGGCGGGACCTACTGCATACCCGGGCCGTTCGGCGCCGGAAAGACGGTACTGCAGCAGATAACGAGCCGCCACGCCGAGACAGATATAGTGATAATCGCGGCCTGCGGCGAGAGGGCCGGTGAGGTAGTAGAGACCTTAAGAGAGTTTCCTCACATAGAGGACCCGCGCACGGGAAAACCCCTGATGGAGAGGACCATAATCATCTGCAACACTTCATCGATGCCGGTCGCGGCGAGGGAGTCATCCGTGTATACGGGTACGACCATAGCGGAATATTACCGCCAGATGGGATTGAATGTCCTCCTCTTGGCCGATTCGACATCGCGATGGGCCCAGGCCATGAGAGAGATCTCAGGCAGGCTCGAGGAGATACCCGGCGAAGAGGCCTACCCCGCATACCTCGAATCGAGAATAGCGAACTTTTATGAGAGGGCGGGGCTGGTGGAGCTTCATAGCGGAGACCAGGCGAGCCTTACCATAGGCGGCACAGTGAGCCCGGCCGGCGGCAACTTTGAAGAGCCGGTGACACAGGGCACGCTTAAGGTAGTAGGCGCCTTCCACGGCCTTTCAAGAGACAGGGCGAACGCGCGCAGATTTCCTTCGGTCTCTCCGCTTGAGAGTTGGTCCAAATACAGAAGCTTCATAGAAAAGGGCCTTGTAGATACGGCAAAAGAGATTCTCTTCAAAGGAGACGAGGTATCCCAGATGATGAAGGTGGTGGGAGAAGAGGGGGTATCGCTTGGTGATTTTGTAATCTACCTTAAGGCGGACTTCCTGGATGCCGTCTATCTGCAGCAGAACGGCTTCGATCCTGTCGATGCCGCGACCACGGCCGATCGGCAGAAGTATCTATTCACCAAGATAGTCGATATCCTTAAGAAAGGATTTCCATTCCGTGACAAAGAAGAGGCGCGGGATTATTTTTATAACCTAAGACACAGCTTTATTGACTGGAATTATAAAGAGTGGAGATCGAAAGAATTTAAGAAACAGGAAGATAAAATAGACGTTCTATTGAAAAGGTAGAGTATAGCCCGTAGGGCAGGTTTAAACCTGCCCTACGGGCCTGGGAGAAGAGATGAGAAAGGTATGCACGAGGATATTGAGTATCGTCGGTAATGTCGTAATGGTAAGGGCGGAAGGCGTCTCTTACGAGGAGCTCGCTGAGATTACGAGCGCCGGTGAAAAATCCCTCGCCCAGGTAATACGCCTGGACGCCGATATGGTCTATCTACAGGCCTTCGCCGGCTCGAGGGGGATATCTACGGGAGACGAGGTGAAGTTCCTCGGGCATCCCATGAGGGTCGGCTTCTCCGAGAGCATGCTCGGGCGCATATTTAACGGCAGCGGTATGCCGCGCGACAACGGCCCCGCTATTACGGAGAACCTTATCGAGATAGGCGGCCCCGCCGTAAATCCGGCAAAGAGGATAATCCCCAGCAAGATGATCCGTACCAACATACCGATGATAGATGTATTCAACTCGCTTGTCGAATCGCAGAAGCTCCCGATATTCTCCGTCTCCGGAGAGCCGTATAACGAGCTCTTGGCCAGGATTGCCCTCCAGGCCGAGGTCGACATAATAGTGCTCGGCGGGATAGGGATAAAGTATGACCAGTACCTATATTTTAAAGAGACCCTGGAAGAAGGCGGGGCGTTGGCGAGATCCATCTTCTTCGTCCATACGGCATCCGATCCCGTAGTCGAAGGGCTTATGGTGCCGGATCTTGCCCTCGCAGTGGCCGAGAAGTTTGGCCTGCAGGGAAAGAGGGTCCTGGTCCTTCTCACAGACATGACGAACTTCTCCGACGCCCTAAAAGAGATATCGATAACGATGGAACAGGTCCCCTCTAACAGGGGCTATCCGGGAGACCTCTATTCACAGCTCGCCGCGCGGTACGAGAAGGCCGTCGACTTCGAAGGCGCTGGGTCTGTTACGACCCTTGCCGTGACGACCATGCCGGGCGATGATGTGACGCATCCCGTCCCCGATAATACGGGCTACATAACGGAAGGGCAGTTTTATTTAAGGAACGGCCGCGTAGAGCCCTTCGGTTCTTTAAGCAGATTGAAACAACTTGTGAATAAAAAGACGAGGGCCGACCATCGTCCCATAATGGACGGCATGATACAGCTCTATGCCCAGTATGTGGAGACCGAAGAGAAGAGATCCATGGGTTTCCGCATGAGCGAATGGGACAATAAACTCCTTAGGTACGGAAAGCTGTTTGAATCGGAGATGATGGACTTGAGCGTGAATATACCGCTCGAGAAGGCGCTCGATAGAGGCTGGCAGATCATGGCGGAATGTTTCAAGCCGAATGAGACCAGCTTCCGGACCGATCTAGTCGAAAAATTCTGGCCCAAAACGTAACCCGTAGGGCACCCTTAAGGGTGCCCTACGGTTGTGGATAACTGGCCCAACCATGGCTAAGCTTAAGCTTACAAAGAACGAACAGAAGAAACAGAAGGACTCGCTTAAGAGGTTCAGGCGCTATCTGCCCGTCCTTATCCTAAAGAAACAACAGCTCCAGCTTGAGATATTAAAGACCCATAGCCTTATCGATAAAATAAATAAAGAGATAGAGAAATTACGCGGCCGCATCGATAGATGGGTCGCCGTCTTCGGTGAGGATGTCGGCTTCAAAGATCTCGTAGGGATAAAAGAGATAATCACAAAAGAAGGGAATATCGCGGGCGTAGATATACCTCTATTCGAACGCGTAGAGTTCGATATAAAAGAATACGACCTTATGAAGACTCCCCTATGGGTAGACTACGGTATCGACGCCGCGAAGAAGATAATTACCTTGAAGGCGAGGCGCGAGGTTTTAGAGAAGCAGCTTGTACTTATAAGGGAAGAGTTGAGAACTACTGCCCAGAGGGTCAATCTCTTTGAGAAGGTAAAGATCCCCGAGGCAAGAGAGAATATACGCAAGATCGGCATCTGGCTCGGCGATCAACAGACGGTGGCGGTGGTAACGGGCAAGATCGCCAAGATGAAGATACAGCGAAAAGAGGGGATGCTTGTATGATAGCGCGCATGAAGAAGATCACGGTTATCGTCTCCAATAGATCGCGCGACGGTCTTCTATTAAAATTAAGAGAGGCAGGTGCTGTCCATATAAAGCACGTCACAGAACCCTTCTCCGATGAAACGAATAGACTCGAAGAGAGGATGTCGCTTCTCACTGAAGCCGTAGATATCCTGAATACATACAAAAGACCGCCGCATAAAGACACAAAAACCCAAAAACCGGAAGAAGAACTTATAAAGACCGCGCAGGAGATAATAGAGAGGCAGAGCGAAAAAGAGGCCTCGCTTATCAGCATGCGCGATATAAAGACCAGCATCGCGTGGTTCCGGCCTTGGGGAGATTTTGATCCTAAGGAGCTGGAGGTTTTGGAAGAGAGAGGAGTCTTTGTAAAATTATACCGCCTGCGCAAGAATGAATTTAAGAAGATACCCAGCGCCCTTAAAGAGAAGATTCATATTATTAAGAGAGAAAGGCCTTATCTTTACTTTGCGTTTATATCGAAGGAGAGAGACGAAAGTCTCAATTTTACCCAGATACCCCGCCCTAAAAAATCGCTCTGGGAGTTTAAGAAGGGGCTCGGTTTCTTTAAGAGGCAGATAGAAAAGGTAGACACCTTCATTAAGGCGAGCATCCATCTAAAGAGCGCGCTTAAGGATGAGATATCAATCTTAGAGCGGAGGCTTAAGTTTATAAACGTAAGAGACGGCATGAAGGACGAAGCCTCTTTCTCCTATCTACAGGGGTATTGTCCGCAGGAAGACGTACCGCGCATCTCTTCTATAACCGAATCCGAAGGCGCGGGATATCTCGCGGAAGATCCGGACGACCCGAACGAGACGCCGACATTCATTAAAAATCCGCGATGGATTGATATAATCTCGCCCGTCTTTAAATTCATGAATACGCTGCCCGGATACCGCGAATACGATATAAGCCTGCCGTTTCTTATCTTCTTCAGTCTGTTTTTCGCGATGCTTATAGGGGACGCCGGTTATGGATTGGTCTTTTTAGTAATTACTCTTTTGGCCAGATTAAAAGCGCGAAACGCCCCAAGGGAACCATTCTTCTTAATGTATCTCTTAAGTCTCACGACTATCGCGTGGGGCGCTATAACCGGTACATATTTCGGGTCCGAAGGAATAGCGCGCCTGCCGTTTCTCAATGGTGTTGTAATAGATAGCATAAACAGCTTCGCCGCCGATAACCAGAATTTTATGATATATATCTGTTTTGTGATAGGGGCAGTCCACTTAAGCATTGCCCATCTGATGCAGGCAGCGCGCACCATAAATTCCTTAAAGTGCATGGCGCAGCTTGGGTGGATATCCGTGGTATGGGGGATATTCTTCGCGGCCGGCACACTCGTGATAGCAAGGCCCTTCCCCGTATACGGCGGGTATCTCCTCGGCGCGGGCGTGGGGCTTATACTCTTCTTTTCTAATTTCCAGAAGAATATCATAAAAGGGATATTCACGACACTCGCGGACCTGCCATTAAAGATAATAAGCTCATTCTCCGACGTCGTCTCATATCTTCGGCTCTTCGCCGTAGGGTACGCATCCGTTATCATGGCCAGGAGTTTTAACGAGATGGCGATGGGCGCGGGCTTCGGTACCATAGCGAGCTCCCTCGGCGCGGCGCTCATTCTCTTCTTGGGCCATACGCTCAATATCGTCCTGGGGCTCATGGCCGTTATAGTGCACGGGATACGTCTCAATATGCTGGAATTCTCCGGCCACATGAATATGCAGTGGTCCGGAAGAGAATACAAGCCCTTTAAGTAGGGCACCCTTAAGGGTGCCCTACGGTTGTGGATAACTTTGAAAGGAGGAATTATGATACAGGGTTTAGGTGATATGGGTTTCTCACTCGCATTTTCGGCGATAGGATCTGCCTTAGGCACAGGTGTGGCCGGTATGGCGGCCATAGGCGCATGGAAGAAGGCATTCGCGCAGAATAAAGCGGCGCCTTTTATATTGATAGCCTTTGTAGGCGCGCCTCTATCTCAGACTATATACGGCATGATCTTAAGAAATGCTATTAAAGCGGCAAATATGCCCCCCGAATCATATCCCTATCAGATGATACTGGGCTGCGCGGCCGGCATCGCCATAGGTTTTTCAGCGTGGATGCAGGGCAAGGCCGGCGCAAGGGCCTCTGACGCGCTCGCAGAGACGGGTAAAGGCTTCGGCAACTACATCATGGTCCTCGGCGTTATCGAGACAGTAGCGCTCTTCGTCATGGTCTTCGCCATGACCGCTCTGCCGAAGTAGGTCCGTCATTGCGAGGAGCGCCGAAGGCGCGACGAAGCAATCTAAGTTTAGCTATTTGACATAAGCACTATTCCATTGTATAATCTCTTTCCACAATAGAAATTGATGGGCGGTTAGTTCAGTTGGCTAGAACGTCTCGTTTACACCGAGAAGGATCGCAGGTTCGAGTCCTGCACCGCCCACCATTTCCGCTGAAGGCAGCCGAAACACCTTAAAGTTAAAAGATGCTGAAATATGAACGATTCTGATAAAAGACTTCAAAGGACAAAAAGGAATGTTAATGTAGACTTCTTTAAGAAATGGTCACCAGAAATGGCGTATGTATTGGGATTTTTTGCGGCAGATGGCGGGATATTTAAAAATTCCATGGGATCAAAATATATTCAACTTGTTTCAACCGATAAGGAAATATTAATAGCGATAAAAAAGATGATGAATTCTAAACATAAAATAGGAATAAAGAAAAAATACGCTATCGACCGCAGAGAAAAGGAATGTTACTTAATACAAATCGGCTCAAAAGAGATGTACAACGATTTACTGAAGTTAGGATTCATGCATAGGAAAGACCTTATGCTCAATTTCCCAAAAATCCCAAAAAGACACCTTAATCATTTTATAAGAGGTTATTTTGACGGCGATGGTTCAATAAGTACAGGATTTTATAAGAGAAGGGCGCGGAACGATAGGATGACGCATTACATTTTGACATCCTTTACATCGGGGAGTAGAGAGTTTTTGAGTGGTTTGTCGAGAAGACTCCGCCTGGCAGCATATCTTGGCAATGGTTATCTAAGGTGTAAATCAAATAGCAGAACCCATCAGTTATTTTACAGCACAAATGACAGCAGAAATTTATTTGAATACATGTATAAGGATATAAATTCAGAAGTTGATTTTTATTTGAAAAGAAAGTATAATAAATTCATAAAAGCTTTTAAAAATTAAGGGGACGTCGTTTAGCCCGGAAAAGACCCTAGATTGTCAATCTAGTGATCGTGGGTTCAAATCCCATCGTCCCCGCCAGTTTAAGGAAGGCAGCTCGCTCTCGTCGAGCTGCCTTCCCCATTTCACCCAAAATCACCCCAAATCTTCCATATTTTCCACCCTTTTTTACACGGTTTTACACGGTCTGGGGGTTTTATGAGGGGCTACCAATTCCTCCAAAACGACTTCTTCGACCTCTGCCGCACCCGCAAGATCCGCGGCATCTCCATGCTCCTCTACATCTACCTCCGCGGCCTCTATTGCCGGTTCCAGAAACCCGTCTTCTTCCGCAAGGACAAAGAGATCCAGAATCACCTTGGCCTCAACCAGAAAGCTCTCCAGAGGGCCAGAATGACCCTCCAGGAGCGCGGCTTAATCACCTTCATAAGTGGCAAAGGCAACCAAACTACCACCTACCACATGCTCGGCACAGTCCTTCTCCCGGAGGGTATGGCCAAATCGACCATACCGTGTGGACAAAACAAGGGGAAGGGTATGGACATATTGTCCACACCTATAATAAAGAATAAAGACAGATTAAAGAATAGAATAGGTGATAGAAGACAATTCGGCACTACAGCGCAAGAGTTATTAAAGAAATATAAAGAAGATCTTTAGTCTACCTGCGCTTAAATAGTGAGCGATATGGATTATAATACTGGCTTGTAGGGTTGTTATAATATTTATTTGTCCCTATCTTGCCTGTAGAGGGATTACGATTCCCATAATAAGAGTAATTATCCCTTACAGTTGAGTTAGGATTTGAACGGTAGTGTGGACTCACATAGGTACCGCTTTTCCTATAATATCCGTTAACCCAACCAGCGTAAGCATCAATGGTCATTGTGAGTAAACTTACTGCGATTAATGCAACTGCTATTAGCTTCTTCATGACATCCTCCTATTGTTATCGACAATAAAAAAGGGCGGTTTTTACACCGCCCCTTTTAATCTTCAACTATTAGTAGCTGAAGTTGTTCCAGGTATAACCATCTGGATTGGTTCTAATATGAGGTCGAACATAGGTCCCGTTGCTCCTTGTGTAACCTCTTACTGAGACCAGAGCATAAGCATTGCTTGCTATCGAAATCATGCTTACGGCTATCAGTGCTACTGCGATTAGTTTCTTCATTGTTTTATCCTCCTCTTTCCTTATGTTACCTTATCGCTGTCCAATCCGTACCATACGGATTAGGTGCAGGATCCTTAATTTCTATTGGAAGTGGTCCACAATGCCAATTTGCGAAAGCGTTGCTAGAAACTACCAAAATCGCTATTGCTAAGATAATTCCGGTCACCAGCTTCTTCATTTTGCCCCCCCCTCTCTTTTTTATTCACTCTTTTTTGGTTTTGTGCTATAATCTTCATCACTGCCTCCACTTTAGATAACGGCAGACAGGCTTAAAAGCGGACATTTTGCACTAATATTTTTATAACACTAATAATCGTATGCAATTAGACACAGAAACCAAAAGCCTATTAGTATCCGCTAAGCTTGGCAAGGAGGAGGCATTAAACCTTCTATTTGCCAGATACCAGCCAAGAATCCTACGCATAGTTCGCCTAAGGCTTACCGGAGATATGCGCAATAAGCTTAAACTCCAATCTATGGATATAGTCCAAGAGGTCTTCATATATGCCCTCCAGCACTTAAAAGACTTTGAGCCTAAGAGTCAGGGCCACTTCTTAAACTGGTTGGCCAAGAAGGTCGAACATTATATTTATGATAGATTAGATTATGTATCAAGGGATAAAAGAAAAGCAGAAGGCGGCGAGATTTCAATTGACCAAAAGGTAAAAGCAGGAAATGGCACTGTCCAAATGCAAATACAAATTAAAGATGATGGTACGACTCCAAGCCAATTTGCCGTTAAACAAGAGAGGGAGCAGTTAATAGACTCCTTGCTCGGGCTTTTAAATGAGCAGGAGCGCGAGGTTATTATAAATAGGGACTTAGAAGAGATGACCTTTGCTGAGATTGGCGGCTTGACTGATAAGAGCGAGGAGGCTGTAAGAAAGCAGTACAATCGGGCCTTTATGAAGCTAGTAGACCTATCAGAAAAGCAGCTCAAGCCCATTATAATAGAGGAGTCCTACAGACAGTATAAAGATGGAATTTGACGATATCCTACTAGAGATAATGGATAAACTTGCAGAAGGCAAGGAAATCAATATTGACGAATACTGCAATAAGTACCCTCAATATAAGGATAAGCTCTTATCTAAACTTAGAACAGCGGAGTTTCTAAAGAAAAACCTCCAAGAAGAAGATTTTACTGGCCGAAAATTCGGTGAGTACATCATACTACAAGAGCTTGGTCGCGGTGGCATGGGAGTTGTGTATTTAGCGATTCAACCAGCTCTTTCTCGCCTTGTAGTAATAAAAATTCTGCCTCCAAGCTTTGCATATGATGAAGAGGCCCTTAAAAACTTCCAAGAAGAAGCTAAGATAATAGCCAAGTTCACTCATCCTAATATAGTTCCCGTCTATTCGTTCGGAGACGAAGGAGGCATTAAATATATTGCAATGAACTATATCGCCGGGTCATCTCTTAAAAATATCTTAGAAAAACTGGAGAAGCTTGAAAACCGTAAAAATCTGAAAGCCTCAGTAATAAGAGATATGCTACAAATCAAGCCTGTTGAGAAGCAGGAAGTAACCCAGCAGAGCATTACTGTTAAGCGCGGACTGACCTTCTGGAATAAGTCATATTATCAGTTTGTGGCTATTATAGGGGCTGAAATAGCAGAGGCTATAAACTACGCACACCAAAGCGGTATATGTCATGGAGATATTAAACCGTCTAACATTATACTTACTCACGAAGCTATACCTATGGTTGTAGATTTCGGGTTATCTAAGGATGTTAAGAAGCTAGCTACTTCCAAGCCTAAGGAATTTACAGGAACACTGGCTTATGCTGCACCAGAGCAGATAAAAGAGAATACTATAAACGAAAAGACCGATATCTGGGCACTTGGTGTAACTCTATATGAGTTATTAACATTTAGGAAACCATTTATAGATGAGACAGTAGAGAAAACCGCAAACAAAATATTAAAGACAGACTCTTTATTGTTAAGAAGTATAAACAAAAACATTTCCGTTGAGCTAGAGGCAATAACACTTAAATGCCTAGATAAAAATCCTAATAATAGATATAACACTGCTCAGGAACTGTTTCAAGATCTTAATAATTACTTAGAATTAAAACCAACAAAAGCAAAACCAGTTAAAGCCCTTGGAAGACTTTATAAAACCACAAAACGTCACCCACACTTTACAGCATTTTGGAGCATAATATTTATAGTAATCCTTATTTCATCATTTTTTATTTATAAAAAACAAATTAACTCGTTAGCTGCCCTCGGATGGGCATTAGAAACGAAAGGCGATGTAGAAATGGCATATAGCGCATATAATAAAGGCCTTATGCTTTCACCGCAAATACCGTTGTTGCTAAAAGAAAGAAAAACGATGCTACAGGGCTTATCAAGGATATTTGTTATTACGCAACAACATGATAAAACTATTGAATACTGTAAAAAAATTCTTGAAATTGATTCTCAAAATGCAGATGTATTAGGCACAATGGCTAGCTCCTATTATTTTTTAGGAAGACAACAAAAAAACAGCGACTATTATATTAGCGCATTAAAAACTGCAGAGCAGGCTCTTTTAATTAGGCCCAATTATCTATTTGCAATCAGAACCTACTCTACCGCGCTATTTCATCTTAACCGAACATCCGAAGCGTTCGATTTTTTAGTCCAAAAATGTAAAACCCCGGAAATAGCAAATGATTTAGGGATTCAAAAATTCATTGCTCTTTTATTAGATCCGTTACTTAACGAAGCTCCGCATGATGAAATAAAGGAAGTGCTTGTATCAAAAGGTTTTAGCAAAGATCTTGCTGATAATATTATAAATAGCTATTTTGTATTAAAAAAACACGAATTCAACGATCTAAAATTTAGTTTCTCATGTCCCCCGGATTGGGAAGTAAAAAAGGTAAGCGGGGTGTATGATGCAGTACTCGAAGGCCTTGTAGTAGTTTATCTACCAGAAGAGACTACCCGCGACGGTTTTAGGGCAACCATAACAATTGGTCTAAAGGCTAATAATAAATTACCTATAATAACAAATCTGAAAAATTATTTTGAATCGAGTTTAAAAACATTTGATAATAATCCGCAATATCCAGACTTTAAATTGCTGAAGAAAGAAAAAATTAAATATGCAGGTAGGGGCGCCTATAAAAGCATCTATAGCAATACACTGCTGGGGAGTACAACAGAATTAAAATCCTTTCAAATCTATATTGAATCATCAAAAAAGGAAACGCATGTAATTACTTTTGTAGCACAGAAAGAAGTTTATGAAGCATATGCGGATAAAGTTAACAAAATCATGAAGTCATTTCACATTATCTTGCGGCCAAAAGGAATAAGAAAGGCTTTTGACAAAGCCACTAAAAAAAACGTATATACCAATTCATATTTTAATTTTGCATTTGCTTACCCGCAAGATTGGGAAGTTTCAGAAATGAGCGGCATTCCCTACTTCAGGCCTAAGTCAGAAACTGAGAACAATAACTTTTTTACAAACGTAACAATATTGTTCGAAGATTTTGAAAACAACCCCATTGCTCTTGATGAATACACATCCACGAGATTTGATATATTTTCGAAAACGGCTGAAAATGTTAAGTTAATAGAAAAAAGCAAAACATCATTGAACAATATAGAAGCACGTTCTTTAATTTATGAAGCAGGTCCAAACACTAAATTTAAATCGTACTTATTCGTTAAAGACTATAAGGTTCATATTATAACTTATGGAGCAGAAAAAGAGGACTACGATAAGTATTTACCGCAAGCAGAGGATATAATGCAGTCTTTTAGGTCACTATAGTCAATAACGGTACCATTCCACAAGGGGGCGCCCTAACATTGTAGGGTGGCACTTCGTAGGATGGCACCAAGTGGACAGCTACATAAAAGGATAATATAGGGAATGGCCCAGTAAGAGAATAGGAGACAGGTCCGAAAGTACCACTTCTGACATGAGACCTGGCACCTTGGGACCAGTCCCCAATCATTCCCAATCATTTACAAAGATGAAAGATGTGCAAATATCTTGTTCATCGTTCACCTAAGGTATATAATAAATGTACAATGTCCTATAAGGAAATTACTCCATGGCAACTAACTCTATTATAGTTCATACCCGACAAGGAAATGAAATTAATAATTACCAAGGAGAATCGATCTCTCTATGGGAGCGCAGTTTAATTAAAGATACTATAAGAAAATATAAACCTATTTTACGAAGTCTATCTTCCCCAATTTATAATTGTCATGGTATGACATTCGCTTCAAGGCGAACAGCAATAGACGACTCACAAGAAATTCATAAAATATTAAAAGAAGACGAATATAAAGAGGTGCCCTCACAAAAAGTACTTGCAGGCGACATAATACTTTATTTTAACGATGGCGATATCGAACATTCAGGTATTGTTATATTAAGGCCAAAGCCACCATTGTATATACCTCAAGTTTATAGTAAATGGGGAAATGGATTTGAGGCTGTACACTACGCTAATAATTGCCCTTATAATTATCAAGTGAAGTATTATAGAGTTTATAAATGAAAAAAAAAGATTTGTTTAATAATATAAACAATATCCTAGACACATACGCACTTAGAGAAATCTTAATTTTTGCTAATACCCCCATGTATTTATATAGACATTTCAAACAAAACATTTCGGTAAGAGATTTATCCAAAAGGCATTCTTCAACAGATTTAATCAAGTATTTTGAACATATTGTAAAACAACTCCCCCGAGACTTAAATACTTTGATTTACGTTTACGCAAGCATTATAGCTTTAACATTTAAAGAATCTCCAGAAGCTATGAAATTTTTTATTAAATTAGATGAATATAAGTTTAAATGGACTAGAGAATTGAAATATATATACATTTCTACACACAAAAGCACGCACTCTTATATTAAAACAATTGAACCTAAAATGGTTATTCAGCAGGAGGCAATATGATTAGGTCAGTAATAATGTTTTGCGCTGAAGGGGTTGTGCAAGATGCACAGACTAATAACATATCAGCATTTAATATATTTCAAAGATTAGCGAGCCCAGCTTTTCCTCTATTTATTCAAAAATTTTATGTTTTTAATTTATTAGAAAGAGAAGATAGTGATCCAGCGATAATTGATTGCCGAATTGTTATAACAAATAATGAAATAGAATTATTTAGTTTTCCTGCAAGAATAGATTTTCGTAATTCAAATTTGACTCGCTCTATTGGAACCATAGTTGGCTTGTCAATTACAAACCCAGGTACCTTGACTTTTACATTCTATATGGGTAGTACATCATTAGCTTCTTATATTATAAAAGTCGATAATACCAATCCTCCACAAGGTACAATAGAAAATACCAACCCTTAAGATAATAAAGAAAAATAGGGGACTGAAAATAGGGGGCTGTTCTGAAAGTGTTACTTCTGGCACATAAGACCTGGTACTCAATGGGCCGCCTATGTGATACACGATGGTAGAAGTATATTGCAAAAAATATAAACATAGCTATCGTTTAAAAAGAAGGATATTTGACACCCTTTTAGACTATTCTAATGGGAATAAGGAAAGATGCAGAAAACATGGGTGTGAGTGCGAATTGATTTTTGAATTTCCTTTTGGTTTAGATGTAAAGCATAACCGATCGACACTTCTTGAGTGTTTTGCTCCAAAACAACCACAAAAATGGCATACTAAACAGGGTGATAAAGTAATATTTTATCCATTTCTCGTTATTTTTAAAAGACACTCAAGAAATCGCGCTATTTGGCTTCCTTATTGGCATGTTGTAAAAAGCAAAAAAGGCGTAAAATATAAATATGGACAATGGGCCCCATATATGGATATAAAGCTCTTTAAAGATCTATATAGACAGGCTGCCAAAAAAGGTTATTTCAAATAACACTAGAGAGTCGGATAAAAAGACGCATATAACGAGCTACCAAATGATCTGCAAAGTCACACGCATAATCGACGGCGATACTTTTGAGGTATCGCCTAATTGGAAATTTGAGGGCCAGACAGGCAATGTTGTAAGGCCACGAGGACACGATGCCCCGGAATGGGGGCAGCCTGGATATCAAGAGGCAAAGGATAAACTGGCAAGTTTGATCTTAGGCAAAGAAGTCGAGCTCAAAAACCCTATTGGGCTTACATATGATCGATTGTTGTGTGATGTTTACTATAATGGGAAAAGATTAATCAAGTATTTTTATACTACGGGATAGTGTCAATATAAGAGAGGCTTTTATGAGTAATGAAGTAATGATTGTTGGAGCAGTTAGTAGATTAAATGCATCCACGACGCGCTTAAACAAAATACTAATAGGCTTAAGCATTATTTTGGTTATTCTTACAGGTGTTTTAGTTTATTTGACCTGCATCTTAATTAATAAATGAGTTATAGAAAGTTCAAAATATATCTAAAATACTGCTTTTAGTGTGTAAGACACGGTATTTTATTTAAGCCTCCAAAAATAATAAAAGCAGGGATTGGACGAATATAATTATGGATTTAAATGAATTGAAAAATGCATATGCAGAGATTATTACGTCAACAATGTATATTCGATTGCCAGAGATTAGAAAATTAGTACCCAAATATCCAACAATTGGCATCAAGTCGTCTTATAGCAATTTAAAAAAAGACACAATTATAAATATTAAAGCAGTAATTGAATCTATTGCAAATGAGGGGAATAAATCGTCGCAAAATCTACGAAACATAATGACGCAAATAGCCAGAATATTTATTATTGCCACATGGGATATAATTGTGAACCTAAAAACATATCCAAATCTTAAGGATAAAAAATTAATACAATTTACACGCCATATTAGAAATGGGGTTGCGCATGATAATAAATTCAAGTTCGATTCTAGAGTTCTTAATAAGGCCTGTAATACGCTAAAATTACCAGCTAAATGGAAAGATAAGAAAATAGAACTAAAGCATGAAAACACTATAGTTGTGCCTGATTTCATTAAAGACGGAGATGTTTATAGTCTAATATGTGATCTGCAAAAATTTGTAGATGAAAATAAAAACGAAAAAAAATAAATCACCACTTGACAGCTGCTATAGCATATGCTATACTCGGTAATGTAGATGAGCGAGAAATTAATAGGGGACATCAAAGATTACCTAGATCGCAGAAAGATTAGCCAGGAAGAGTTCGCTCATAAGATTGGTGTTTCGTTCTCTACCTTAAACCGTTGGCTTAATAGGAAAACGAAACCCAAATCTAAAGCAATACTTGAGGCGATAAAGAGAGAAATTGGCTAAGAGAAATTTTTTTACCCACATATATAGCAGTTGCTATAGCAGGTGAGATAGTGAACATAGGTAAAGTAATAGTATTTTCAATCCTGGTAAGCGCGAATATGATTGTTTGGTATGAGGTGTTTGGGGTGGAGTTTTTGTATGGGGTGGTGGTGATTATGGCATATTTGGCCCTTGGGCCCTATAAAGGAGGTATAAGGTGACGAACGGTAGGGAGGATTTTGTGGATGTTAAGGTGTTGAAGGATCATTTGAAGGTGGGGAAGTCGTTTATATATAAGCTGGTTATGGAGAGGCGGATTCCCTATTACAAGGTGGGTGGGAAGTTCTTATTCAAGGTTTCTGAGGTGGATGAGATGATAGAGAAAGAGATGAGGTATGCCTAAGAATATCGGTATTCGGCTATATAAGAGGGATGATAGCGAATACTGGCAGTATTATATCCGGTATCAAGGGGTCACATATCGCGGGTCAACGAATGAAAAGGACCGGAAGAAGGCCGAAGATCGGGCTTTCCATATTCAATATGGCTTATCCAGGCATGCCGGCATAGAGAAAGCCGGGAATATATCTATAGACGAATGCATAGATAAATACTTTGAATACCTAAGCGATTTTAGAAGAGAGACTATAAAGACTTATAGGGCATACATCAAGAATTTGGTGGAATTCCTGCTAAAGCGATATCCTCGTATTAAGCTTATGAAAGAGATAACCCCGGATATGATAGAGTCATTTAAGGCATACAAGCTTAGAGAATGCTCAAGAACGACTGTACATAATCAGATAAAGGGCTTTAAAGCAATGTTTAACTGGGCTATGGAGAGGAATCTGATAACAGAGAACTCACTGGCTAAAGTGCGTAATCTTAGTAAGAAGCAGATCCGGGAGACGCAGAAGCCTGTAGAGATACTAACTCTGGAAGAATTGGGAAAGTTTGTTGATTATACGAAGAAGCATTATCCGGAGCTTTATCCGCTATATATGGTATGGATGTATACAGGCGCCAGGAAGAACGAGTTATTCACATTAGAATGGAAAGACGTAGATTTTAAAAATAAGATAATAAGAATACGCTATAAAGAGAATTTTATACCGAAGACAGATGAAAGAACTCTGCCATTGCACAATAGGCTGATCGAAATATTAAAAGCCATACCCAGAAAAGGCAATTATGTCTTTATGGATGGGAAGAAGCCCTTTATGTATCCCGATAAGACTAAGAGTAAGGGTGTATACGAAAGCCATAAGCCCTATAGATACCTGGCAAAGATAATGAAGGCCATAGGAAAGCCTAATTTTACGAGGATACACTGGCTCAGACACTCATACGCGACTATTATTGCGAAGGAGAAGGGCATAAAGTTTGCCCAGGAGGTCCTGGGGCATACGGATATACGGGTGACGATGCGGTATATACACCTAGATAGAGACTATCTGCAAGAGAACCTTAATAAGATAAAGGCGTTGGATAGGATATTTAAATAACTACTTAAACTGCTCCTTTACTTTGGGGCGGGTGAGGTAGAATATAATCGCAATATAAACCAAAAACTCAACTACTTTTAAAAGTGCCCAAGGAGAAAAATGATTACCTCTAAGCAGCATATCGAAAAAAGCATAAGACACTATACTTAGATGAAAGCATGATATTGCTAGCACAGCAATTGCCAGCTTTCTACTCCACTGCTTAAGAGTCATAATATTAATGCCGGATACCACAAGCAAAATATTGAGGAGTGAGCCTATAATGGCCCCCATTAATCCAACAGTAAATCTTTCATCCTTAACACCAGATAAGGCGGGTAGCAAAAAATTCCTCAAAATAATAAAAAAATTGAAACTACTAAAAGCGATTACTGTTATACCTGCAACCAATACTCCGGCCGACCTTTTCTTATCCATTAAGCCTCCTTATTCAACTAAAGTATACCTGCGGGGAAAAAGATTTGCAAGGATGGGAGGAACGGATAACCAGGCACACCCCCGGGGAGTTGGCACCCGACGTGCTAGCAATATCGGCGCCGCCACCCCGGGGGAGTGCCGACGTCCTATTCCATATTTTACACGGTTCTTTACACGGTGGGGGTTTGTGATGTATAATATGTTGCAGTTAGGCGGGTTACGAAAATTAGAAATTTACTCCCATCGTCCCCGCCACTCTTTCTGTAGGGCACACTTTAGTGTGCCCTTACAATCTAATATGCGCATGGATGATTCATCGAAGAAGACGATTTATCAGAGGATGCTGGAAGAGAGGTTCTATCTCTACCGGCCCTGGATACCTATCTGTAAATCAATCGAGGCAAAGGTAATAAAGAGCCTCGAACTTATCCCGCCTGTGCTTGATATAGGCTGCGGAAACGGCCTCTTCGCGAGCTTCTCTTTTAATCAAAAGATTGATACGGGGCTGGACTATGATAAGAACGCGGTAGAAGAGGCAAAGAAGAGAGGCGTATATAACGAAGTCCGGCTGGGGGACGCGCAGGCCCTCCCTTTAAAAAAAGATACATTTAATACCGTTGTAAGCGTCTGCGCCATAGAACATATACCCGGCTTAAACGATGTTTTATCTAATGCGCATAAGGTATTAAAGGACGGAGGCAGATTTATATTCACCGTCCCGAGCGAGGAATTCGGGGAGTCCTTATTCGGCGCCAGATTGTATCGATTTCTGGGGGCAAGGCGTTTAGCCAAAAGATTTGCCGAGACCAAAAACAGAAAGAGCGGCCATATCCACATATATTCACCGGCAGGATGGGAAGAGACCTTGCGCGGCCAGGGCTTCCGCGTAGAATCGATAGATTACATATTCCCGAAAGAGGCGGTCTTTTTGTGGAGCTTCTTTCATTCGCTCCCCTTTAGGATAATATTCCTGCCGTTTCGCCTCTTCAGGGATTTAAATATTAAAGCGGTCGATAATATATTAAGATTTGCGTTAAAGGCCCTCTTGTCCGGCTGGGTAGAGAAGAGATCCGGGCGGTATGCATCAGGCGGCGGATATCTATTGATAATAGCAAAAAAATATAGAACTGATTGAAATCCAAGCCGATAATTGGTATTATAATAGGACACGAAAAGGTGCTTCATGGGAATAAGCGTTGCTATAATTACCAAGAACGAAGAGAAGAACATATCCGATTGCCTCAAGACGGCGGATTGGGCAGACGAAATCGTCCTGCTTGACGATAACAGCACAGACAGGACCATAGAGATAGCAAAACGCTTTACCAATAAGATACATAAGAGAAAGATGGATATAGAGGGAGTCCACAGGAATTATATATATTCTCTCTGTTCTAATGAATGGGTCCTGAGCCTGGACGCGGATGAAAGGA
Organism: Candidatus Omnitrophota bacterium; assembly: GCA_016783555.1. Taxonomy (GTDB): domain Bacteria; phylum Omnitrophota; class Gorgyraeia; order JABMRJ01; family JABMRJ01; genus BS750m-G22. Next base: position 27,267 of record JADHWH010000011.1, read on the forward strand.
TTACCCCTGAATTAAGGGATGAGATAAGGCGGGTGCTTAAGGAAGAAGGAGAGAACCCCCGCCATAGCGCGTATTCCATTCCCATAAGGTCATATATAGGAGACCAGTGGGCCAGATGCGCCGGGTGGTACCCCGCTCCGAAGATACGCCTCTTCAGGAAGGACAAATTCAGATATGACAAATCAGAAGTCCACCCCAGGATATTTCTGGATGGCACATCGGGTTTCTTGAAGGGCGATATAATACACTATGCTTATAAGGACTTGACGGAACTCTTCCGCAACACAAACGAGCAGACGGCACTCCAGGCCATAGAGTGGCACAGGCAAGGCAGGCGTTTCAGCTTCTTTACGCTCTTTCGCACCCCGATCGACAGGTTTATAAGAAAGTATTTTTTTAAAGGCGGGATAAAAGGCGGATTTTTGGGATTTATGCTCTCCATATCCGATTCCTTTTATCAATTCCTAAGCTACGCGAAGCTGTGGGAGCTCTATAACAAGAAAGAGAAATAGCAAAAAGCATTATGCCGGAAAATATCTATGATCTTATAATAATAGGCGGAGGCCCGGCAGGCCTTACCGCGGGTCTTTACGCGACAAGGGGAGGGTTAAACTGCCTTTTACTGGAAAAGAGCATACCCGGGGGGCAGATCCTGCTTACTGACGTAATTGAGAACTTCCCGGGGTTCTCCAAGCCTGTAAGGGGGCTTGTCCTGGTAAACGAGATATTAGAACAGGCCAAGAGGTTTGGCTTAAATATAGAGAGCGACGAGGCAGTTAAAATATCGCATCTGCATAAGGACGGCCACCGTTTTATAATAGAGACCGCGTCCAAAAAGAGACTCAAGACACTGGCCATAATAGTAGCTACAGGGGCTACATGGAAAAGATTGGGCGTCCAGGGCGAGGAGGCCCTTATAAGTAAAGGCGTATCCTACTGCGCTACTTGCGACGGCCCGCTTTTTAAAGGAAGGGATATGGTCGTGGTAGGCGGGGGCGACAAGGCGCTTGAAGAGGCGCTCTTTCTTGCCAATATCGCGAACAGCGTAAAGTTAATCCATAGGCGCGACCGCTTTCGCGCCATTCAGGAGCTTCAGGACAGGGTGCTGGACAACGAGAAGATAGAGCCGATCTATGACTCCGTTGTCACAGAGGTCTGCGGAAGAAACTCGGTAGAGTCAGTCAAAATCTTAAATAAGAAGACCAAGAAGGCCGATATAATCCCCTGCGCTGCGGTATTTATATTTATAGGGATAGAGCCCAATAGCCGCCTCTTGAAAGAGATGGTCGATCTGGACGAAAAAAGTTTTGTTATTACGGAGAAGAATATGAAGACCTCGCAGGACGGCATATACGCCTGCGGCGATGTTATAAAGAAAGATCTCTACCAGGTTGTGACGGCAGTCGGCGAGGCGGCGACAGCGGCGTTTAACGCGCAGAAATATATAGAGGAATTGAAAGGCAAGGCTTATTCGTAGAAGGACGCGATCAGCGTTTAGCGGTTGACACTGCTCTTTTCTTATGTTATTTTATTCAACAGTGCCGAGGTAGCTCAGTGGTAGAGCGCGGCCCTGAAAAGGCCGGCGTGGTCAGCAGGCGCCGGAGATACTAATACACCGTAAGCTAGGTTAGGGTCTTTATCGTGAGATAATGGCTCAAGCTAACCGACGCGGGTTTTTAGCCCGAAGCGCAAGCGAACCTGGGGTGGTTCTTAGACTTTGCGGGTGACGTTCCTGACCAACGGAAGCCCGAGATAGTCAATCTAAGAATGATTAAGGTCGGGATGAAGATATGGGGTGTATTAGGTAACTCCGGGAGATCTTGCATCATCTCGTTTTAAGAGTAGGTTGGATATAAGCGCATATGCGAAATTTCAACCGATGTGGTACAAGAAGTCAGAAAGACCATAGTAGCTGTGAAGCTGTAGAAATACAGCGGAGCGAAGGGTCGAACCAAAACGTATTTGGGGTAGCCGTATGCGGGAAAACCGCGTGTCCGGTTGCAACGGGAGATAATAAGCAGCGATGCTATTACCTGTCCCACTTCCGATTCTGACCCTCGGCACCATCTTCCTTTCCTGTATCGGATTTTCACTGATACAGGAAAGGGGATTTTTTTGCTATATAATTGAACCGATGATTAGCATTAAATTTTGTTAAAAGGGAGTTCGAATGCGCAAGGATAAGGAAATCGCGATAAAACTGCGAAAGCAGGGCAAAAGCTATAATGAAATAAGTAAAGTTCTGGGTATTCCAAAGAGCACGCTTTCCGGCTGGTTTAAAGATTTAAGATTTTCGAACTCCATAAAAATAAAACTGATAAGCGAGACAAAAGAAAAATGGGCCCGCAACATAACAAACTACAATAAAAAACGCGCACAGGCAATTTTAGAAAAGGCAAAGAAGATACAAGATATAGAATCAAAAAAGATAAAGAATATTACCGATAAAGAACTTTGGCTTCTGGGAACAGCGCTTTATTGGGCAGAAGGCACAAAGAGAGAAAGATGGAAAGTTAGATTTACAAATTCTGATCCCGATATGATTAGATTTATGATGTGTTATTTTAGGAATATATGCAATATAGAAGAGGAAAAGTTTCGGTTAACGCTTCAAATACACCCAAATATATCTGAAGAAGAAGCAAAGCGATATTGGCGCAATGTTACAAAACTGCCATCCTCACAATTTTACAAAACTTTGGTTGCTATTAGCAAAGCGAGCAAGAAGAAAAGGGAACCAAGACGTTTGCCGTATGGTACATTGAATATATCCATTTCAGATGTTAATGCTGTCAATAGAATAAAGGGCTGGTTAAAAGGATTGACACAAGTTGTTTAATCTATTAGAATTATTGTGACCTATTTAAGGCTATTTGATTAAGAATATAAGCCGGCGTAGCTCAATGGTGGAGCAAGCGCTTCGTAAGCGCTAGGTTGTCCGTTCGAGTCGGACCGCCGGCTCCAAATTTGCCGAAGGCAAAAAGCAGAATGGCAAAATACAGGGACCTGTTAAAAGAGAGAGATTTTATCTTCTATTCCGCAGGCCAGCTTATTTCGCAATTCGGCGACAGGCTTGTCCAGATAATACTCATCGGCCTCATATATAAAATCTCACCCGGCTCTACCATGGAACTTGCCAAGGCGCTCTCTTTTACGCTTGTTCCCGCATTCTTTGTAAGCCCGCTTGCGGGCGTATGGGTCGACAGATGGAACAATAAAAAGACCATGATAATCTGCGACATATTGCGCTCGAGCCTTGTCTTTACGCTGCCGGTATTTTTGGCCACAGGCCAGATTACACCGGTCTATATAGCTATATTCTGCATCTTTACGTGCGCGTGTTTCTTCCTGCCGGCGAAATTTGCCATAATCCCGGATCTTGTCCCCAAAGAAAAGCTCCTTCTGGCAAATTCCTTAAGCACCATAGTCACCGTCGTGGGAGGGGTGGCCGGCATTACAATAGGCGGGCTTATACTGGAGATCATCGACATAAAGAAGACCATCTACTTAAACTCATTTGTATACCTTGTCTCGGCGATAAGCCTCTCCTTTATAGTCTACAAGTCCAAAAAGGGCATGAAGGAAAAGACCGGGATAGTGGGGGAGAAGATAAAAGAGGCGCTTAAGACATCATTTCTTTATGAATTGATAGAGGGCCTCAGGTATTTAGTGCAGGAGAGAAGAGTCAGGTTCGTGATATTTGTCCTCTTCCTTGTTATGTCCATGGTCGGGGCCATATATGTGGTATCAGTCATATTCATTCAGGATATTATGGGATCGATAACCAGGGATATCGGGCTCTTCGGCTTCTTCTTGTGTTTAGGCCTTCTTCTCGGCTCTTACTTTTACGGAAAGAAGGGGCATAGTATGTCGAAGGACAGCGCCATCTACGCCTCTTTATTGGCAAGCGGCGTCTTTGTGGGACTCTTCGCGGTCTGCCTTAGCGCCACGGCCTCCTTCTTCCTGGGCAGCCTTATAGCCTTCTTCGCGGGAATGGCGGCGGCGCCTGTTATGATTTCAGCAAATACCATTATACATGAAGATATAGACGATAGCATGAGAGGCAGGATATTCAGCTCCCTGGGCATTGTAATGAACCTGGGACTGCTTATATTTATGCTTATAGCCTCAAGCCTCGCTGAGGTTGTGGGAAAGATTTGGATACTGTTGACTTGCGGGGTTATCTTTGGTGGTTTTGGTCTCGCAGGATTGGTTTTGAATCGCAGGGGCAGGCCTGACCGTTAGGCGGTCTTCTTCTCTTTTTGCTTCTCCTTGTCGAACTTCTCTATACACTCTTCGTAGAAGTTGCAGATGTTACAGCATATATTCTCCTCGCCCCGCTCGCCCCTGTACCATTTGGTTTCGCAGGTCCAATATACCTGACATCTTGTGCAGCACCGCATCTTCTTAGCCATCCTTCTCTCCTACAAAAAAATTTTATAATAGATTTCGTCAAGTGTCAAGACATTTCTTGCGCGCTATAGCGATGTAGTTGACAAAAGGCCGGCTTTATAATAGAATTATTCTGCGAAGCCTATACCAGCTATAACATATCGAAAGGCGAAGCAGAATGATAAAGACATTTCCCGGCGGCGTCCAACCCGCCTGTTTAAAAAACGAGACCATAGATAAATTAATAAAGAACGCACCCGTTCCCAGGGAGGTCATAATACCTTTATTGCAGCATACCGGCGCCCCCTGCGAGCCGATGGTATCTGCCGGGTCCCGCGTAAGAACGGGCCAGGTCATAGCAAGATCCGACAAATTCATATCGAGCCCCATCCATGCTTCAATATCAGGCACGGTAAAGAAGATCGACAGATACCCGCACCCGGTTATCGGCAGCTTCAATGCCGTATTCATTGAAGGTGACGGGGCGGATACTAAGGAGACTTCGATAAAGAAGACGGATAATGTAAATTTACTGTCGGAAGATGAGATAAGGGATATAGTAAGAGAATGCGGCATTGTAGGATTGGGCGGGGCGGCATTTCCGACGCATGTAAAACTCGCTCTTCCCGAAGGAAAGGCCATTGATTCGTTTATATTAAACGGCTCTGAATGCGAACCGTATCTTACCTGCGACCACCGCCTGATGCTTGAGAATCCCGCCGGGATAATAGAAGGCATGGCGATGATGTTAAGGCTGACAGGCGCGTCCAGGGCATATATAGCGATAGAGTCGAACAAGATCGGCGCGGCGTTTGCGCTTGAGAAGATACTGCGCGATAAGAGATATAATACCCTGAACGCCAAGATAGTCATACTTAAGACAAAATATCCGCAGGGCGCGGAGAGGAGCCTCATAAAATCGATTTTAAACAGAGAAGTCCCGCCGCGCGGCCTCCCCCTTGACGTCGGATGCGTCGTAAGCAACGTCGGGACCGCCTTTGCTGTCTACGAAGCCGTTTTTAACGGAAAGCCGCTCTATGAACGCGTAGTTACGGTAACGGGCAGCTGTGTAGCGGAGCCGTCAAACCTGCGCGTAAGGATAGGGACCCCCGTTAAGGATCTGGTAGATGCCTTAGGCGGCCTCAAGAAAGATGTATATAAGATTATATTCGGCGGGCCCATGATGGGCCTTGCGCAGCTTTCGCTTGATACGCCTGTAATAAAAGGCACAAGCGGCATACTCTTTTTATCAAAAGAGGATGTCGCAGAATATGCCGAGACGAATTGCATAAGGTGCGGGCGGTGCGTCGATGTCTGTCCGTTAAATATGGTTCCCGCGGATATAATGCGCTTTGTAAAGAAAGAGCAGTACGAGAGGGCGATAGAGTATAACGTAGAAGACTGCATCGAGTGCGGTTGCTGTTCATATGAATGCCCGAGTAAGATCCCGCTGTTTCAGTGGATAAAACTGGGAAAAACAGAAGTCTTAAACCTAAGGAGCGCAAAGTGAACCCCGTTAGACCTCTAACGGGAAGTAAAACTCACGAGCTCTAATAGATAGGAGGTCTAACGGGGTGAATAAGGATCTGACCGTCTCAAGTTCTCCGCATATGCTGAATAAGCTTACCGTCCCCGGGGTAATGTGGGGCGTTGCGATTTCACTGGTTCCTGTTGTTATTTCCAGCGTAATATTTTTTAATATATTAGCCATAAGGCTCATGTTGACCTGCGTCCTAAGCTGTGTGATTTCCGAGGCCGCGATTCAGAAGTTGAGGGGAAAGAAGATCGCCATCAAGGACGGAAGCGCGGTCGTGACAGGTCTTCTTCTTGCAATGGTCCTTCCTCCGGCGCTGCCGGTCTGGACCGCGGTAATAGGGAGTATCGTCGCGATAGGCCTCGGTAAACAGCTCTTCGGCGGGCTCGGTTACAATATCTTCAATCCGGCTTTATTGGGGCGCGCCTTCCTGATGGCGGCATTTCCGACGCTTTTGACTAAATGGACAAGCCCTTTTACTCTTGATGCCGTAACACAGGCAACGCCGCTTGGGCTCATGAAATTCAGCCAGATAAAGACACCCTATATGGATCTATTTCTCGGTAATACCGCGGGCTCTTTGGGAGAGACTGCGGCCCTGGCAATATTAATAGGAGGCGGCTACCTTTTTATAAAAAGGTATGCGGGCTGGAGAATACCGCTTAGCTTTATCGTAACCGCTTCTATATTAGGAGGGGCGCTTCATGCGGTAAACCCGTCTGTCTTTCCGAATGCCGCCTTTCATCTCTTAAGCGGCGGCCTTTTATTGGGGGCGATATTTATGGCCACCGATCCTGTTACATCTCCCGTGACTAAAAAAGGCCGGTGGATATTCGGGATAGGCTGCGGAATACTCGTAATAGTGATAAGGTCCTGGAGCGGCCTCCCGGAAGGGGTTATGTATTCCATACTCTTGATGAACGGCATAACGCCGCTCGTTAATAGATACACAAAACCAAGAAGATTCGGAGCAAAGAGATGAACCCAGCCCCTGCACGCAGGGGCTGGGTTAAGAAAGGGGCGGGATGAAGAGAGCAATGCAGATGGTCATAGTGCTGGGCTTGACCGGCTTGATTTCGGGGACATCTCTGGTTTTAGTCTACAGATACGCGACGCCGCTTATCGAAAGTAACCAGAAGAGAGAACTAAAGGAGGCTATATTTAAGATAGTGCCCAATGCCGCGGACTACGAAGCCGTAACAAAAGAAGGCGAGGATTTTTTTAAGGTTTACGACAAAAGAGGAAGCCTTTTGGGTTACGCCTTCATAGCGGAGGGAAGCGGCTATCAGGGCAAGATAAAGATGCTGGCTGGCATAAAGAGGGACCTCTCTACTTTATACGGCGTGGAGATACTGGAGTCGGTCGAGACGCCGGGCCTGGGAGGCGAGATAGCCAGCGACAAATTTAAAAGCCAGTTCGGAAATCTTATCTGCATCCCGGCTATAGAATGCGTAAAGAGAGAGAGAAAAAAGAAGAACGAGATCCAGGCCATAACCGGCGCGACCATATCTTCACAAAGCATGACGAACATATTGAACGAGCGGATAAAAGAGCTTTCGGAGATTTTAGGCAGATGAGGACGTTCTACGGCGATTTCATAAAGGGCATATGGAGGGAGAATCCCGTATTCGTGATTCTCCTGGGCATGTGCCCCGCGCTTGCCGTTACGACAAAGGCGATCTTCGGCCTCTCTATGGGCTGCGCCGTAATATTCGTCCTTACCTCTTCGAGTCTCATAGTATCTCTCTTCCGCAAATTTATTCCGACACAGGTAAGGATAGCGACGTATACCATGATTATTGCGACATTCGTCACGATAGCGGACTATTTTCTTAAGGCGCGGTTTCCGGCCATAAGCAAGGCGTTGGGGCCATATGTGCCCTTGATCGTGGTAAACTGCATAATATTAGGGCGGGCCGAGGCGTTCGCTTCTAAGCATACGCCCGTAAGGGCTGTATGCGACGCGCTGGGCATGGGGCTGGGGTTTACCCTGGCTCTGGTAATATTGGCGTCTGTGAGAGAGCTATTCGGCTCAGGGTCTATATTCGGCGTACAGCTGCTCGGGGCATGGCACCGGCCATGGGTAATAATGATCCTGCCCGCCGGCGCATTTATAACATTGGGGCTTCTTGTGGGGATCTTTAATCTTTTTAAACGTAAAGGATAGAACCAAAATTGAATTTGGTACTTATATTCATAGCCGCGGCGATAACGAATAACTTCGTCCTCACATATTTTTTGGGCATATGTCCGTTTCTCGGGGTATCGAGGAAGATCGAGTCAGCCCTCGGAATGGGTTTTGCCACTACGTTCGTAATGACGCTGGCCGCGGTAATCACCTGGCTTATAAACCACTTTTTACTTATCAGGTTTAATCTCCCGTTCTTGGAATACGTATCCTTTATACTGGTTATCGCGTCTTTAGTGCAGATAGTAGAGATGTTTATACATAAGACCTCGCCGGATCTCTACCGCGCCTTAGGGATATATCTTCCGCTTATAACGACAAACTGCGCGATATTGGGACTGGCGCTCTTTGCATCTTTGAGGGAATACGGGTTCATCGAATCTGTAATATTCGGCTTTGCCGCAGGCGTAGGATTTACGCTGGCGCTTGTGATTATGGGGGGCATAAGAGAAGAGCTTGAATTCGCCGATCTGCCCGAGCCTCTCAAGGGCGCGGGCATAACGCTTATAATCGCCGGCATGCTTGCCCTGGCATTTATGGGCTTCAGCGGCCTCATCTCTTCTTAATATTTAGGGGACGTTTTAAAAATGAATGAGATATTGATTTCGGTAATGAGCATGGTAGGTCTGGGGGTATTCTTTGCGCTTGTCCTGTCTGTCGCAGACAGGACGATGAGCGTGAAGGAGGATAAGAGAATCGCGGATATAGAAGGAATACTCCCCGGGGTTAATTGCGGCGTGTGCGGATATTCGGGGTGCCATTCATTCGCTGTGGCTCTAAGTGAAGGCGATGTGTCAACTACGGGGTGTCTACCGGGCGGCGAGGAGACGGCAGCTAAGATCGCCGTGCTTTTAGGGACGGAGAAGAAGGCGGTTGTAAGATCCGTCGCGGTGGTGCATTGCAATGCGGATTTTGACCAGAGGAAAAGGTACGCAAACTATAAAGGCATAGAGACGTGTAAGGCGGCGGATAAGGTATTAAGCGGCGGCATAGCCTGCGGTTACGGATGTCTGGGTTACGGCGACTGCAGGACGGCCTGCCCCTTCGGCGCAATAACGATGGCCAACGGCCTCCCCATAGTAGATTCCACTAAATGCACTTCATGCGGCAAATGCGTCCATGCCTGCGCGAGAGAGCTTTTTACCATAGAGAAATTTATAGAGAGTGAGATAGTGGTGGTCGCCTGTAGATCAAAAGCCTCCTGCGGCGCGGTAAGAAGGGTATGCGGCGTAGGATGCATAGGATGCAAGGTCTGCGAGAAGCTTACAGGGGATGTCTTCAAGGTAAGGGATAATCTGGCAGAGGTCCATTACGATAAGGCAGACAAAGATACGGATTGGAATAAAGCTATTGAGAAGTGTCCTACAAAAGTCATAGTGAAGGTAACGTAAAGCGGAGCAGGCTCTGTTCTACTTCGCTGTGCTGCTTTCGCGCACAGCTTCGTAGAACTTTCTGCTTCGCCAGCAATTCTGCGTAGCCAAGCTTGCATCTAACAAAAGCTCGGCGAAGCAGAAAGGAGGTGTCATGAGTGAGTTTGTTTTTGAATTAAAGGATAACGAATTTAGGAAAGAGGTGGAATCGTCGGATCTTCCGGTCATGATCGATTTCTGGGCCAGCTGGTGCGGGCCGTGCATGATGATGGCCCCCGTAATCGACGAAGTGGCCGAAGATTATAAAGATAGATTGAAGATCGCAAAGATTGACATTGAAGAAAACCAGAGCGTGGCATCGCAGCTTGGCATTATGAATATACCCACCATGGTATTCTTCAAGGACGGAAAAGAAGTCTCGAGATTCAGCGGCGCCGTTGCCAAAAAGGAGTTGGTCGACCGCATAGAAAAAATACTCGGTGCGTGATATTGCAAAAAAATCTGGGCATCGCATTAGACATAGGCACTACCACCATAAAGGGCAGGCTCATAGATCTGGAAACAGATGAAGGGCTTTCGTATTTTTCCTCTCTTAATGAGCAGTTGACCTTGGGCCATGACGTAATAAGCCGCATAAAGTTCGCCCTTGAAAAACCAAAAGGCCTTGAAAAGCTAAATAAAAGGATAATATCCTCCATAAACTTTGTTGTTGAGAATCTGCTCTCGAGCGCAAAGAAAGAGAGAGACGATATATCGCTTATAGTATGCGTGGGCAATGCCGCCCTTTATCATTTCACTCTTTCTCTCTCCCCCGAAAATCTGGTAAAGCCTCCGTACGAGCCCGCGTATAAAGATTTTGTAAGTAAAAAAGCGAAGGACCTGGGAATAAAGGTAAGCGGGAGATGCGAACTTAATTTCCTGCCTAATATCGGAGGTTTTGTCGGCTCCGACGCGATAGCGGTAATCCTTGCAAGCGGGCTGGATAGTTCGGAGGACCCTATCCTTGCCGTCGACATAGGCACAAACGGCGAGATAATAGTCGGCTCTAAAGAGAGAATACTGGTCACCTCAACTGCCGCGGGACCGGCGTTTGAGGGGTGGCACATAAACTGCGGCATGAGGCCGGTTGAAGGCGCCATAGAATCTGTAAATGACAAGAACGGAGATTTAAAACTGAAGATAATAGGCGATGCGGAACCGAAGGGCATATCAGGAAGCGGACTGATAGATATGGTCGGTATACTCCTTAAAAGGGGCACGATAGATAAATCGGGCACTTTAGAGAGAGACTTTGTAATCTGTGACCGCCCCAAAAAAGTCTTTCTTTCTCAGAGCGACGTAAGGCAGGTTCAACTGGCGAAGGCCGCGTTTAAAGCAGGGATAAGGTATTTAACGAGGCTTTCAAAGAAGAAGATTACAAGGCTCTTTATAACAGGCAACTTTGGAGGAGGCATAGACAAAGAGAACGCAGAGACTGTGGGCATAATACCCGAAAATATAGACGCGCGGAATGTCGCGGTCTTGGAAGACGGCGCGTTAAGAGGGGCCGAGATCTTCCTGGGCGATAGAGAAACCGTAATGCCGCGCATTGACGGGATTTTGGAGAAGACAGAGCATATATCCCTCGGCCAGAACAGCGATTTCGAGAGAGAATTTATAGAATCAATGAAGTTTTAACCCGCCTTGACGCCGCTTTTTTTATGTGATAGACTGTTATTCCTTTCGGAGGAGCGTATTAACCCCGTTAGACCTTTACAGAAGGCCTGATGGGGCTAACAAGATTAATGAGGAGGTCTAACGGGGTGAATATAGCCGTCTTTGCTTCAGGCAGCGGCACCAATTTCCAGGCCTTGATAGACAGGGTAAAGGACGGTTATATACCGGCCAGGATAGCGCTTCTTGTAAGCGATAATAAAGATGCGTATGCCGTAGAGCGCGCGCAGAAGGCCGGCATCGAGACCTTTATATTAAGCCCAAAGGGATTCAAGTCGAGAGAGGCCTACGACAAGGAGATTATAAAGAAGCTTAAATCAAAAGAGGTAGGGCTTGTGGCGCTGGCGGGCTTTATGCGCCTTATATCCGGCCATTTTGCAAAGGAATATAAAAATAAGATCCTGAATATCCACCCTGCGCTTCTGCCGGCCTTTAAGGGTACGCACGGCGTCAGGGATGCCATAAGGTACGGCGTTAAAGTGACAGGCCCTACGGTACATTTCGTTGATGAAGAGCTTGACCACGGGCCGATAGTATTGCAGGACGCGGTCTCTGTTTCCGAGGACGATACGGAGGAGTCGCTGCGTAATAAGGTGCACCGTAAGGAGTACGAGGTATACCCAAAGGCAGTAAAGCTCTTCGTAGAAGGCAAGTTGAAGATAGAAGGAAGAAGGGTTAGAATAATAGAATAGAGGGTATAGATATGAGTAGAATTAGCCAGATAAAGGCGAGGGAGATATTGGATTCCAGGGGAAACCCGACTGTTGAAGTAGATGTAATTTTAGACTCAGGCGCTCTGGGGAGGGCGGCAGTGCCAAGCGGCGCATCGACCGGTGAGCACGAAGCCGTGGAGTTGCGCGATAACGACAAATCCCGCTACATGGGAAGAGGCGTCCTGAAAGCGGTCTTGAATGTAAATAATGTAATAGCGAAGAAGGTGTGCGGCATGGACCCGTTTAAACAGGAAGAGATAGACAGGACCCTGATAGAGATTGACGGCACTAAGAGCAAGAAGAGGCTCGGGGCAAATGCCATCTTAGGGGTCTCTCTAGCGGCCGCGAAGGCGGCCGCGTGCGAAAAAGAGGTGTCGCTCTTTAAGTATTTAGGCGGCGCCGGGGCAAATATGCTGCCCATACCCATGATGAATATATTAAACGGCGGCACACACGCTGATAACAATGTGGACCTTCAGGAATTCATGATAATGCCAGTAGGCGCATCGAGTTTCAAAGAGGCCTTAAGGATCGGCTCAGAGGTCTTTCACAGCCTTAAAAAGATTCTAAAATCTAAAAATCTTTCTACGTCAGTCGGAGACGAAGGCGGATTCGCCCCCAACCTGAAGTCGAACGTGGAGGCGATAGAGGTAATCCTCGAGGCCGTAAAGGCCGCGAGGTATAAGGCCGGCGAGGATATCTATATAGCGCTCGATCCGGCGTCGAGTTCATTCTTTGAGGAAGGAAAGTATATCCTGAACGCAGAGCCGGACCCTCGGAAGAATTCGGATGAGATGATAGACTTCTATTCGGATTGGGCCGATAGATACCCTCTCTGTTCCATAGAAGACGGTCTATCCGAAGACGACTGGGACGGCTGGGAGAAGCTCACCAAGAGGCTCGGTTCAAAAGTTCAGCTTGTGGGGGATGACCTCTTTGTCACAAACACCGAGCGGCTCAAGATGGGGATTGAGAAAAATGTGGCGAACTCCATCCTGATAAAAGTAAATCAGATAGGGACCCTCACCGAGACGATCAGGGCGATAGAGCTCGCGAGAGAACACGGCTATACGGCCGTGGTATCTCACCGCTCAGGCGAGACGGAAGATACTACAATATCCCATCTTGTTGTGGCTATGTCAACGGGTCAGATAAAGACCGGCTCTATATGCAGGACCGACCGTGTCGCGAAGTACAACGAGCTTCTGAGGATAGAGGAAGAGCTCGGCAAGAACGCCCGCTACGGACGCGAGATATGGAAAAAAAGAAGATAAGAATTGCGGTAATAGCCGCGGTTATAATAGCGCTTGTCGGAGTACTTCTTCCGGGCTACAGCAAATTGCAGGATTTAGTCGCGGAGAATAGGAAATTGGCGGAGAGGATTACACAGCTCACAAGGTCCGTAGAAGATTTGGAGACCGAAAAAGAGAAATTAGAGAGCGACATACTCTATATTGAAAAGATAGCCAGGGACAAATTGGGAGTTGTGCGCGAAGACGAGGTTGTAATAGAAGAGGTTACGCGGAAGTAAGTTTTTTGTTGAAAACCCTCTATATTTCTGGTATAATATATTCACAGTTGTTCTTTTTCATCGCGGGGTGGAGCAGAGGTAGCTCATCGGGCTCAAACGGACACAAAACTTAAATCAGACATAGCAGAATCAGCGGTTAGAACGGAACTCCTGAGAAGGGGTTTCCGGGTGCTGAAACCCGTAGGCGATAGGTTGCCTTACGATTTAGCCGTAGACATTGGCGGGAAGCTTTTAAAGCTTCAGGTTAAAAGTGCTTGGTTCAGAAACGGTGCTTACTATGTAGATAGCCGTAGGACCAAGACAAACCGTCGCCAGATGTTAAGAGGCCGTTATGGCAAAAGCGATTTTGATTTTGCTATTTTGTATATTGATGATTTAAGAGTGTTCTATGTAATGCCTGTCTCGGTATTCTCGAGTTACAAGAGTGAGATTAGCTTGGTAGAAAGAGATACAAGACAGCGCAAACCAAAATCATTATATTACAGAGAACGCTGGAGTATGTTGTCCAAAAGGGCTGTTTAGTCGGTAACGACTAAATGAAACCTGTCAAATTCGGTGAAGCCTGTAATTGGTAATACCGAGCCAAGCCCAATGTTTATTTCCACGCTGAAACACAGCAATGTCAGTATTGGGAAGGTGTAGAGACTAGACGGCAGGCATCCTTAATTTGTGAGGATGAAGGTATAGTCCAGACTACAAATCTTCATTTTTAGAGATGGAGAGCAGCGAAAGCTGTAGTAGTAAGCATAACCCGAAGGTCGTCGGTTCGATTCCGACCCCCGCTACCAAAATTAAAGAGGCTTTCCTTTCAGTAGATATAGATGAGAGGAAAGCCTCTTTAATTTTCCATAGGGGGAACCTAAGGTTCCCCCTCTTGGCGCTCGCTCGCCAATATCACATAAACATCGCTCGCTGTCACCCCCTCCTAATAGGAAACTATATCTTATAGATATCCTATTCTATAGCTAAGAAGAAGGGGGAAATGTCCCCCTTCTTCTTAGGATTAATAACCCCCTAATATGTATAAGAGAAGGGGAAAGAATGTCCCCCTTCTCGCGCAGGCTTAACCCTACTTGTCCCCTTCCCCTAATGAGTAAACCCAACCACGCAGACCCCACCCTACCAAAAAAGCATTAATTTTGCAAGAAGAATGCTATTTTTAAACTAAAACAGCCGCTTTTTCCGGGACTTCAAAGAACGCCTGATAAGG
>JADHWH010000012.1 GCA_016783555.1 Candidatus Omnitrophota bacterium
CCCCAACGCCTATCTGCATTATACCATCCAGTCTATCCTTATGTAAACTCATCCATATATCTTGTTTAGGGGCGCCCAGTCCGACCCATAGAATGTCAGGATTTCTATCTTTGATGTATTTGACTGCATCTTTATCTTCATCCTCTGACAATTCGCGAAATGGAGGAGAGTAAGTCCCCGCAATTTTAAGCCGTGGAAATCTATCCTTTAGTCTTGCTATAAGTTCTTTTGAAGCCTCTTCTGTCCCGCCATAGAAGAAGCTGGAGTAATTTTTATCTTCAGCAACCCTTAGGAGTTCAGACATTAAATCAGGCCCGTATATTCTATCATCTATCTTGTTGCCAAAGAGTCTTGCAGCCCAGATTGTAGACATGCCATCGGGTAGAACGAGGCCGGCATTATTAAGTACAGCTTTATATCCTTTGGCGAATTGCGCCTCTATTGCAGGATGGGCGCTGACTAGAGATATATAACCTGTCTCTTTCGCCTCTATCCTTCGCGTTATTAAATCCACGGCTTCTTTCATGTTGAGAAGATCAAATCTTATCCCGAGTAGATTAAACTGCTTTGGCTGCATTTTATAAGATCCCCTTTTGTTTAAACGCCCTTTCTAATAGCTATAAGAGATTTTGGAAAACCTAAAAATCGTTCTGTCAATATGTCGGCATCTGGAAAAAGTTTGGCCATTCCTTTTTTGTTTAAAAACCTTACTTCGTTTAAGAGGCTTTGTATCTGTTCGGAAGTCGGGCGGGTTACCAGGCCCCATGTGGTAAAATTTCGGATAATAAGCCTCTGCACGCTTTTTGGAAACCAATGTACGAATGGAGTAAAGAGATGAGGGTCAATGGGAAATCTCTTATCGGGAGTTTCGACAAAATAATTTGGAGCTACTCTTTTAATTTCGTTTGCAGCTTTGAGTTGGGATTCCCAATCCCCGAGATGTTCGATAAGCGAATTACAAAAGGCTATATCGAACGAAGAATCATCAAGTGGTAGATGCCTTGCATCAGAGGTGACCCACTTTATGTATTCAGGTAGATTGCCCCTTGGCGGATGTAAATTCACAATTGTAATTCTCGGTAATGGCAGCTCCTTTTTCTCTGCAAGTTTCCAAAAAAATAGACTACCGCCGATATCAATCAATCTAGTAGAAGGGATTACATTAAACAACTGATAGAACAATCGTAATCGTTTTGCTCGAAAATAAGAGAGAAATGGTGAATATATATTGTGAATGTTCATCTTTTCTTTGATCTTTCGATAGCAAGCTTATAAATATCCGTCAACTTCTTATAATTCTCTTCGGCTGTGTACTTTTCTTCATAGTCTCTTCTTGCATTCTTGCCCAGCCCCTCCATCTCTTTTTTATGCGTCCATGCCCACTCGACTTTTGATGCAAGGTCTTTGGCATTCCCGGGCAGAAAGTGCAGGCCGTTTTGACCTTCCCTTATAATCTCTGCCCCTGCCCCAAGGCCTGATGCGATTATGGGTACACTGCATGCAAAGACTTCCGGCATGATTAACGGAAAGACCTCATACCACTCTGACGGAAGAACCAGGAAGCGCGCTTCTTTGATAGATGTCAAAACTTCCTTGCGGTCGCGCCATCCCAGGACCTCCACATGTTTAAATCCCTCTTTTCTTACGAATGCCCGCACTTCATCCATCAGAGGGCCATCGCCGGCAATCTTAAGCGGGATCTCTTTTAAGTTTTGCCATGCCTCAAGGAGCGTTATTATTCCTTTCTCCCTCGAAAGCCGTCCCGCGAACAATACATATTTACCCTCCTTTTCGCGCATTCCTGGATCATCACACAGAAAGTTGGGTTTTACAATGATCTTTTCCTGCGGAAGACCGCCCTTGACGAATATGCGACGGGCAAATTCCGAGGGAGTAATATAAATATCTACCTCTCTTTGCCAGGTCTTAAATAACCGATGGACGGTCAGCATAGTTGCTATAACAGCAGTCTGCGCTCTAGAACGGTGATAGCAGGCATGTAGAACGCCTGGCCATGGCGGTATTTTATTCAGGCAGTCTTCGCAAACCTCTCCACCACGGAAGAGAGTTGCTGTCGGGCAGAGGAGGCGGTAATTGTGGAGCGTTTGCACAACAGGGACACCGGCATCTCGGCAGACATAATAAACCGAAGGCGAAATAAGTGGGAAGGTATTATGAAAATGTACCACGTCAGGCCTGGTATTTCGCAATATTTGAACTAATTTACGCCGCGAGGAACGGGACCAGACAGCATTAATAGCGGCAGCAACCCGACCCGCCTCGTTGATACGCTGGTTATCTTCTGTATATTCTACGACTTCATGCCCGTGCCTTCGAAGCAAGCTGGCTTCTGCGGCAAAGACTATATCCTCACCGCCTGGTTGTTGATAATAATTATGAACCAATAGAATCTTCATCTTCTCAATCACTCTTTTATGTCTGCATATTTTACAGCGTTTACAAACTGGGATACCATATGGTTCATTGTAAGCGATTGCGCTGTTTGCCGGGCTTTTGCTCGCATGCTCTTTAGCCTATCCGGATTATTTAAGAGATAAGCGATAGCATCGGCATAAAGCTCTGCTCTCGGCAG
The DNA here is from genome assembly GCA_016783555.1 of Candidatus Omnitrophota bacterium. GTDB lineage: Bacteria > Omnitrophota > Gorgyraeia > JABMRJ01 > JABMRJ01 > BS750m-G22. The sequence continues at coordinate 2,594 of JADHWH010000012.1, forward strand.
ATTTACTATGTAGCCATTCTCCTCATGTTTGATATAGTCAAACTCAGGACTTTGTTTAAGGCCATGGCCTGTTGTGACAATAGGGACTCCATAAGAGAACCCATGGATGCAAGTTAGACCGACCCCGCCAGGGATAACGAGTAAGTCCGAAACGAGAAATATCTTTGCTAACTCACGATCGTCATATATAGGACCGAGAAGATGAACTCCTTCTAAGCCCTCTGAACGTTTTAATAATGATTTATATTCCATGCCTTCCCCGACTATTAGAAGCGTTGGTTTTAAGGGGTTGTCTCGAAGGTGTCGAAAGGCTTCTATTAAGACTTCTGTCTGTTTTGGTGGAATGAGCCGGCCTACATACAAAAGAACAGGCCGTCTTGAAAGATTATAGCGCTCTCTTGTAATGTCGAGTTCTTGTGGTTTAATATCACGCTCAAGCGACATTAGATATTCGGTATCCAGGGTATTATTAATAACAAAGATTTTATCTGATTTGAGCCCTCCCTCTATGCATTCTTGACGGCCACGATCGGTATATACAATGACTGCATCGGCCCGTCTTAAAAGGATCCCTCTTAGATAATTATGGATTATCTCGATATATCTAGGAAGGGTTTTTTGCCTATATCCGAAACCATAGGCAATAAGCTTCTTCTTATGAAAACTCTTAAGTGCATAAAGCGCCCAATTGGCAGGATTGTGTATTACTTCATGACATATGATGATGTCATAAGGCCCCTGAAGCAATTTTCTTATTGGCGACTGCCAGAGTATGCGGCACCCCCAAAAGGGCCAATAGTAGTTTTTCATCCATATACTCTTAACGGGAAGATGCGTGCCTGTTGAAGGCGCACTATAACCCTTCTTTCCCATGCCATGAAAGCAGGTTACATCTAAGTCTGGAATATCTGCCAACCTTTGCAGGAATGGCAACTTGTAATTAGGGATAACCGGGAAGAATATAGCTACTCGTATTTTTTTACTCATTATTTTTCACTACCTTTTATGCTTTCTACAAACCAATCTGCCAGATAACCACCGATTCTTCGAAGAAGGCCGATGATTAAGAAAGAGGCCAAATATCTCTTCGGACAATTTCGGAAGGCATATAAGACAAACCTCTTTAAGTTCCCCCCGCCTTTAATTCCGAATAAGTGGTTAAAGTAGTTTTTTAAATTCTTATCTCTTCTTAACTGCACATCGCCGCTTGCGCCTGGGTAAAAGAATAATTTCGCATCGTAGTTACAGAAGATCTTATACCCTGCCTTGACGGCCCTATGTGTGAAATCATAATCAGCGATCGTTTGAGGAAAATGCCTTGCGTCAAATAACCCAATTTTTCGAAAGACCTTTACTGGAATTAAGAGCCCTCTTCCGGAAAAATGAGTAATCTTATGCAGCCCGCGCTGTTCTTCAGGTTTGAGAATATCTAATAAGTCTGTCGATCCCGCTCGCTTCCAATCGATAATTTCCCCTCCATAAACGGGCCTCTTTGTATTAACGTCAAGGGCAAATGCGCCTAAGAGCGCCAGGGGTTCTCTTTTAGCCCAGAAGAGCATCTTTTCAATAAAGTCATTACCGGCGATTGTGTCGTCGTTTAAAGTCATGATGTAATCCGCATTATGGTCTAAGGCATATTTTACACCGAGATTTGTCGCCTTTGTCCACCAGAGGTTGCCGTCGCCATGAAGGAGGATGGTCTCAGGAAATTCTCTCTTAATCATCTCGCCGGTGCCATCCGTTGAGCCGTCATCTACGACGACAGTCTTAAAATCTTTAAGTGCCTGCTTTTTAAGAGAGAGGAGGCAATCGTACGTATATTTTTTTCTATTGTGAACAGGTATAATAATATAAATCATTTATTTGCAATCCCGTTTTCTTCTTTTTCCAATAAAGCAAAACCGATTCCCAATACCGCAAAATAGAAGAACCTCAATTCATACGCCAGTGAGAAGACAAGACCAGATACAATAAAGGCGAACAAGGCAATATTCTCGGTGTAATATTTTCTTTGTTTAAAAAAACTGAAGATATAATAGATTATCGGGCCGTATAGAAGGTAAAATCCGAATAGCCCATGATAAAAGAGGACCGTTAAGTATCCACTATGAAAATGGTGTCCGGAGACTCTCTCAAATGCATGTTCGTATACTCCGGGCAGCTCAAATCCTTTAAAGCGCATCCCAAATAGTAGATTCTCTTTTATATATGGCAGATAGTATTCGTATTGAATATATCGAAACATTCCCGTTCCTCTTATCTGCCTAAATTTATAAATTTCCTCAAATCTTTCTTTCATGAAAGAGAGATACGTAGAGTATCTTCCCTCCGCAAAAGCTAAAAGATACATTGCGACGATAAAGATAGCCAGCATAACCAATAAAAAGTATATAATCTTTACCGATTCCTTCTTGGCCTTCAATATCATATATGTAAAGACTAACAATGCTGCGATAGTGGCCGTCCAGACACTTCTATGATTTTCTATAAGAATGATGATGAGATTAATGCCTATAATTGGGAGGAGATAAAGTTTCGGTCTACGTATATATTTAGATATAAAAAAGATGGTACAAAAAAGCAATGAGAATATCGGCATTGCATGCGTAACTCTCTGCATAACAGAAGCGTCAAAAAAATACGGTATAATAGAAGTCCTTGCAAGAACCTGCTGTAGATAGACAAATCCGCATAGAAGATAACACAATCTTTCTAAAAAGAGGGGTAGGTTTATTCTTTTTGATAAGAAAGAATAGAAGAGAATAACATAAAAAAAGCAGCTTAGGACAAGTATTATATGAGGATAGGCCATAATGGAGCCATACCTGATAAATGACTCCCCGATTAGAAAGAGATAATAGATCATGAAGATGACCAATTGTCTTCTCAAAAATTTATTTTCTATCCTGTTATAAAGATAGAGAATACAAGATATTAAGATAGAGAATATTATCGCAGCGTCTTTTAATTTATCGTGAAAAGGCTGTAGGGGAGGCAGCGTTAAATATGTAATAGGCAGACAGAGAAATAGAAGAGCTAAAAGTAATATAGTTGTATGCCAAGATTTCTGTTCTAATGCATTCTCTGTCATATATATATATATGTTTACTTTTGCCGGATAAAGAGGCCGTCTATTTGTAGAACTTCGGATGTCTTAGGATGCCGCCTTTCTGCAAGCGGGCCGTAAAAACGAAAACCAAAACCGTTGAGTTGACGATATACTGCATCGAACAACGGTTGGCCTTTATACAAAGTACGAAACGACATTTCACAGATTATATAATCGACCTCTTCAATCACTTTATCTGCCCCATCAAGTACAAATTTTTCATAGCCCTGTACATCGATCTTCATTAATATAGGTTTCGTTAAGTTCTTCCCGGCCAATATTTTGTTTAATGTTTGGATTTGGACTTTTTCTAATCGTTCGCCGGCTGTATCAGGGAATGCCTCTTTATGCAGATCATCCATTTCCAACAACGAACTCGAATAATCACGGCTGCTTCTATGTATGAAGGTCTCACCGGCCTTTTCGGCAAGCGCGACATTGTAGCACTCAAGTTTGTCGATCTCTCCTTTCAATCCACATAGTTCTTCGTAACGGTCCTTCAAAGGTTCAAAGGCGTAGATAGCGGCGTCGGGGAAGATATAGTTAGCGCATTTTGAGAATATTCCTAGATATGCGCCGATATCTAGTATGGTCCGGGGCTTGATACCCATTATGTAAAGAGGGTAAATCATTTTGTACATCTCAAGAGAACATCCCACTATTCGAGCCTTACAGGCGCCGGGCATCTCGAGTATTATTTGCAATTTGTTTAACTTTTCACTTATCTTTCCCTTAAAATTTACAGGCATGGCGATATCCGCAATCTTTAATAAGCACCCTTTCTTTTAAAGAGGACGACGAATATGGTCTTGAAGAAGATCTTCATATCAAGCAGAAAAGACCAGTTATCGATATATTCTAAATCGAGCTTAACCCATTTATTAAAATCCGCTATATCGCTCCTTCCGCTTATCTGCCATAGACATGTAATACCCGGTTTCATGCTGAGGCGCCTTCTATCGGCCCCTTTGATCTTCTTTACCTCTGGTATAGGAAGCGGCCGCGGCCCTACCATGCTCATCTCTCCCTTCAGCACATTTATTATTTGGGGCAGTTCATCAAGACTGAATCTTCTCAAGTATCTGCCGAATGGAAATACCCGTGGGTCATCTTTTAATTTGAATACAGGGCCTCTCATGATGTTGAATTTACGGAGTTCTTCTTTCTTTTGCTCAGCGCCCTCAATCATGGTTCTAAATTTATAAAAGACAAAGGTCTTTCCATAAAGGCCGCCCCTTTCCTGCGTAAAGAGAATGGGACCCGGTGAACTTAGTTTTATCCCTATACCTATGATAGCATAAGCGATTAAGTAGAATGGAAGGATGATAAGCGAAGCGGCATAATCGAACAACGTCTTTGCAAACATGCGCCAGTTATATCCCGGCACGGAAGAGAATATAATCATAGGAATGTTGGCCAGATATCCGAAACTCGTCTTTGAGCTTTTTCGAATGAGCATGGGGTTCTCAAGCCATACCTCAATACCCCTCTCTTCACATATAATCAGCAATTCCTTGATTTCGCCTTCGCTTCCTTGAAATCCTGCGATAATAACGAGTTCGATAGGCTCTCTGTTCAGGATATCTATAATTTCATCGGTCTTTATGTGTAGTTTAATCTCTCTACCTATCTGTACAGTATGAAACTTCTTCGTTATAACTAAAGAGAGATCCTCTTCCTGAATCTTTTTTAAGATAGATTTAACGCGCCCCTCGCTTCCTATGACAAGGGTAGATTTGAACTTGCCTCTTTTTTGTCGAGAGAGGGCAATATTGCTTACGATATACTCCTTGAGCATAGCGAGCGAAAAGAGAATTGGGCAGGAAAATACGATCAGGGTGCGGTTGATATTTAGGTTGAGTATAAAAGAGACTGAGATGATAATAACGGCCAGCTGCAGGATAACCTTGAATAGTATATATACTTTGAATCGAAATTTTCTTATTCTGACGGTGGGGTAGAATCTATTATAATAGAGTAGAAGAAGATAGAAGAAGGCCATGGCTAAAATGAGCAAGGATACAACCTCAGGCGACCCTATCGGCTTTATCTTTAAGATGCCGGTTTCAACAATTAATCTTCTGATTAATTGTGTAATAGCGAAAGCCGCCAGTACAAGCAGGGCGTCAACGGCAATATTTATGGTTCTAAATATCTTTTTTTCAGCTTCGTACATTGCATTTGCCTTATTTTAGAAGTATATCCTATACTATTAAGCGTGTCAAGGGCGCGCTTTAGTGTTATAATTGACACATAATAGAATATATGATATAAATATATGCACATAAGAGTCTTTTTGCCCTCCAAAGGGGAGGAAAAGGAGATATGAAGCTGGAGAAAGAGAAGCTAATCCCTATTATAAGATCAGCGTTAAAAGAGGATATCGGGCCTTTAGACGTTACAACGACTGCTGTAATACCAAAGTCGGCAAGGATGCGGGCTGATATCTTAACAAAGATAGGCGGCATTGTATGCGGACTCCCCATCTGCGAGGCCATATTTGAGTTACTGGATAGGGATATTAAGTTCAAGCCGCAGGTAAACGAAGGTGATTCCGTCAATGAAGGTAAGGTGCTCTGTTATTTGGAGGGGCCGGCAAGACCTATATTGACAGGGGAGAGGACCGCCTTAAATTTTCTTGGAAGATTAAGCGGCATCGCTACCGAAACACGTAAGTTCGTAGAGAAGGCAGAGCCATACGATGTCAGGATTATGGATACAAGAAAGACCACGCCTGGATTGAGATACTTGGAAAAGTACGCAGTGAGAGTAGGGGGAGGATATAACCATCGTATGGGATTATGGGATCAGGTGCTTGTGAAGGATAACCACTTGAAGGCTGTCAACTGTCAACTGTCAGCTGTCAGCAAATTGTTAAAAGATATCAGAAAGAAGATTCAAAAGAATACCAAGATAGAGATAGAAGTAGAGAGTTTAAAGGAGTTTGAAGAGGCCTTAAAAGGGAGCCCCGATATTATAATGCTGGATAATATGAAACCGGAAGATGTAAAAGCCGCTGTAAATATCAGAAATAAAAAAGGGAGATCGCCGCTTCTTGAAGTCTCCGGCAAGATAGATATTGAGAACATCGAAGAGCACGCAAAGCAAAGACCCGATATCATATCTGTCGGGACATTGACCCATTCCGCAAAATCGCTTGACGTATCCTTAGATGTATATGCCTCTGCTTAGTAGAGATGGATAAATTTAAATTAACGAGCAGGATGAAACCGAGAGGCGACCAGCCTAGAGCGATAGAGGAGCTTACATCGGCGCTTCTTTCAGGCAAGAGACATAATACCCTCCTTGGTGTTACAGGCAGCGGAAAGACATTTACGGTAGCGCATGTCATAGCTAATATAGGTAGACCTGCGCTTGTAATATCGCACAATAAGACGCTCGCGGCCCAGCTATACAGCGAGTTTAAAGAGTTATTTCCGGAAAATGCCGTAGAGTATTTCGTAAGCTATTATGACTATTATCAACCAGAGGCCTATGTCCCGCAGACCGATACCTATATCGAAAAAGACGCCTCCATAAATGACGAGATAGATAAACTCAGGCTCTCAACGACGAGCTCTCTTATGACGCGTGATGATATCATTGTTGTGGCAAGCGTCTCCTGTATATATAATTTAGGATCGCCTCAGGATTATAGAGAACAGCTCCTCTTTCTGGAAAGAGGCAGAGAGATCTCGCGCGATGAGATACTTAAATCTTTGGTAGATATCCATTATCTAAGAAACGATTTCGAGTTTGAGAGAGCGCACTTCAGAGTAAGAGGAGATGTCGTTGAGATATTTCCCGCATATAAATCCACGGCGTTAAGGGTTGAGCTCTTCAATGACAAGATAGAGAGAGTAAGAGAGATTGACCATTTGACGGGAAAGACCATAGCGGAGATAGAGAAGGTAGCGATATACCCTGCCAAACATTTTGTTACGACACAGGATAGCGTTAAAAACGCCATAGAGTCGATCAAAGAAGAATCAAAAGAGCGCGTTAAATTTTTAAGGGATAAGAACAAACTCTTAGAGGCGCAGAGATTGGAAACGAGGACAAATTATGATATTGAGATGCTCGAAGAGCTGGGGTACTGTAACGGCGTGGAAAATTATTCCAGGCATTTATCCGGAAGGCCTCCGGGCTCAAGGCCCGCTTGTCTGATGGACTATTTTCCTAAAGATTTTCTCGCTGTCATAGACGAGTCGCACGTCACCTTGCCGCAGCTTAGGGGTATGTACTTAGGCGACCGTTCAAGGAAAGAGACGCTCGTGGAATACGGTTTTAGATTGCCGTCAGCCCTTGACAACCGTCCTTTAAAGTTTGAAGAATTCGAGATGCTCGCAAATCAGGTTGTCTATGTCTCTGCGACGCCATCCGACTACGAGATTGCAAAGTCTAAAGATGTAATAGAGCAGGTGATAAGACCTACCGGCCTTGTCGATCCCGAGATAACAATCAGACCTACAGGGAATCAGGTAGATAATCTGATAGAGGAGGTAAAGAGACGCGCAAAGAAGAAAGAGCGCGTCCTGGTCACGACGCTTACAAAGAGGATGGCCGAAGACCTCGCTATGTATTTGACTGAAGTGGGGATTAGGGTTAAATATCTGCACTCTGAAATAGAGACGCTGGAAAGAGTGGAAATCTTAAGAGATCTAAGGCTCAGAAAGTTTGATTGTCTGGTGGGGATAAATCTCTTAAGGGAAGGGCTGGATCTTCCCGAAGTATCATTAGTAGCGGTTTTGGATGCGGATAAAGAAGGCTTTTTAAGAAGCCAGACCTCACTTATACAGGTTGCAGGCAGGGCCGCCCGCAATATCAACGGCTCTGTTATCATGTATGCGGATGTCATGACCGGTTCGATGAAGCGCGCTATTGATGAGACTACCCGCCGCCGCAATGTCCAACTGGAATATAATAGAATGCATAAGATAGTGCCTAAGACTATAGAGAAAGCGGTTAAAGAGGGTGTGGAGTCATATAGAAAGGCAAAAGAATTTGTAAGCGAGGTGGCCGGAGAGACCGAAGAAGGGCATGATATGCACAGCCTGATCGCCGAGCTGCAGCGCGATATGGAAACAGCGGCGCGGAATCTGCAGTTTGAAAAGGCGATAGCGTTGCGGGACCAGATAAAGGAACTGAAGAAGACGATAAAGACAAACTAGTTATTCATGATTAGTCGTTAGTATTTAGTCGTTAGTTTTTAGTTTCGTCTAGACGATTACTAACGACTAACGACTATTCACTAATGACTAACCACGGGATGTCTTGAGCCATGGAAGAGGAGATATTAAAGGTACTTAAAGAGAGCCAAAACGGGTATGTCTCCGGCGAGGAGTTTTCGAAAAGACTCGGCGTAACACGGGCGAGTATATGGAAGCATATGGAGAGCTTGCGCAATATCGGTTATGATATAGAGGCGCAGCCGCATCTCGGATATAGGCTTGTTGGCGTGCCCGACAAATTATTAGCGCATGAAATAATGTGGAACCTCGAGACCAAAATTATAGCTAAAAAAATTTATTCTTACGAGACCATCGACTCTACCAATGATAGGGCATACAAGCTGGCTGAAGAAGGCGCAGAGGAGGGGACGGTTGTTGTTGCTGAACGGCAATCGAAAGGCAAGGGGCGTATGGGCAGGAGGTGGTCTTCCCCTAAGGGCGGCGTATATCTTTCGTTAATATTGAGGCCCAAATTGATGCCTACAGAAATCTCAAAGTTGACCCTTGTGGCGGCGGTAAGCGTTGCTCAGACCATAAGGAGCGCCACGGGTCTTCAACCTTTGATAAAATGGCCTAACGATATACTTATAGGCAGGAATAAACTCTGCGGCATACTTACAGAGCTTAAGGCAGAACAGGATCTTACTGCGTTTGTGATTCTGGGCATCGGAATAAATGTGAATACGAGAATATCATTATTGCCAAAGAATGCAACGTCTATATCTAAGGAATTGGGAAGAGATTATTCAAAGATAGATTTAACAAAGTTACTTCTTAAGAATATAGAATCTCACTATATCCTATTTAAGGAGAATAAGTTTAAGGCTGTAATAGATGAATGGAGAAACCTTTCGGCTATTTTAGGCAGACGTGTAAAGATAACAGATAAACTGCGCACTATAGAAGGCCAGGCGATAGACATTGACGAAGGCGGTGCGCTTGTTGTAAGATTAGACAATGGTTTTAATGAGAGGATATTGGCAGGCGACGTTATTTTGGTGAGATAGTGAGTGAATTATGAGCAAAGGTAGACAAAGACCAATTATTTTTTTAATTTCGCCTCCAACGCGAGCAAATTCAAGATATATACCCAGCTCTCTTTTGTCTTTATCAGCCTGGTTGGACAAAGAGGGTATCGCCAATAATATTGTCGATGTAAAAATAAAGAGAGATCCTTTTGCGGCAATGAAAAAGAGTGATATAGATGAAATTCAAAGAAAGATAGTGGAAGAGATTAAAAGCGCAAGACCTTTATTCGTAGGTATATCTTGTTATACCACCGAATATACAACGGTAATGCCCTTGGCCAGATTAATTAAAGAAAATTGCCATACGACAATAATAATAGGCGGCCTTCACGCTACGTTAAGACCCGAAGATTTTATTTTTGAAGATAGTCCTGTTGATTTTGTGGTGATAGGCGAAGGTGAGATTACTTTAGCCGAATTGCTTAGGGTCTCTCTTAAGGGATCACCGCTTGAAGACGTGAAGGGAATCGCTTTTATGCGACAGGATAGATTAGTGAGAACGCAAGACCGAGAGCGAATTCAAGACCTAGGTCTTTTGCCGCGGCCTGCGTATGAAAAGCTAAACATGGAATATTACCTTAAGCCAACGAGATATTTAGTAAGATTATTATTATTATCGGGACTCCATATCTTAACAACCAGAGGCTGTCCCCATCAATGCACTTTTTGCGCTAATAGGATGAAAAAAGTTACATATAGACCCATCGCTGATGTGGTTGATGAGTTAAAATGGCTTAAGAAAAATTACTATATCGATTCATTCTATATAGCCGATGATACGTTTTGTATCAGGAAAGAGAGGGTATATGAATTCATAGAGTTATTAGGCGAGATACCTTATAACTCAATATGGGCTATGGAGACGACGGTTAAGTCTATAGACGAGAAGATGATTAGGCAATTAAAGAAGGCAGGATGTATACAGATAGATTTTGGAGTAGAGTCAGGTTCTCAAGAAGCCCTGAACCGTATGAAGAAAGGAATTACCGTTGAAGAGATAGAAGAGACATTTCGTCTGTGTAGGAGATACGGCATTAGAACCTATGCCAACGTAATGTTTAACACCCCTGAAGAAAGAGAGGAAGACGTCCAAAAGACCATAAATCTTATGAAACAGATAAGAGCTACTAATTACGGTATAAATCTGACAGTTCCTTTTGTAGGAACAGAGGTCTATGAGAAATATGTTTCTCCTAAGCTGACAAAGGATGAATATTATATATACAACGATCCTGATTTGTTGTATCATTCGATACCGGATAAGAGATTTAGATTGGCCAAGCACAATCTCGATCTTCCGAGATTATATACAAAGGTGCTTTTAAGATTTACTCTGTTAAGGGCAATTCTAGATATAACCTTGAATAGGCATTACTGGCTTACATTATTGAGAAGCAAGAGGAGATTAGATTATATTATATATTTTATCGAAGGTTTAAAAAGACAAGCGAGAGTTTTTTATAGGTATTTCATAAGATTCATTTCAAAAAAAGAGATTATACAACAATGAAATCCGGAGAAGGCCATTATAAGATTAATAATCCAAAAGTTTCAGTTTTGATCTCTCTGTATAACTATGGTCAATACCTACAAGAGGCGGTTGAGAGCGTCGAAAAGCAGACCTGCGCCGATTGGGAGATTATTATAGTTGACGATTGTTCAACAGATAAGAGTCTTAGTGTAGCTATGGAGCTTGAGAGAAGATTGGGCGGGCGTTTAAGACTCATAAGGAATTCGACAAATCAAGGGGTGGCCCGCACGCGAAACATTGCGATCGAAGCGGCTCGGGGAAGATATATAGCATTCCTCGACGCAGATGACCGTTGGCACCCTAAAAAACTCCAGATGCAGATGGAGCTTTTTGAAACAAAGGATAATCCACCGGATATTGTGCATACAGGCATTAAGACATTTGCAGATTCAGATATTACAGAATGGTTGAGAAAAAGTAGAGGACCAGCCAGAGACCCGGAATATTGGGATCTATGTTTTAACGACCGTTTTTTGAAAACGATTAGAAAGAATAAGGGAGATTATTTCGATCTATTCTGCCATAATAACCCTACATGTTTCTCTTCCTTTGTAGTAAAGCGGGAAGTCTTATCTTCTGTCGGTGGATTTGACGAAGGACTCTTTCATCAATCTGAAGATTGGCTGCTTTGGCTAAAGGCCTCTTTATTTTTTCAATTTCACTTTATTCCGGATAAATTGACGTATTATCGTATTCACCGTAGAAGCTATACCTTGCGTGTTTATGTCAGCCCGGAGTATGATCATGAGGTTAACCGCGGCCAGGTGCGCGATCGATGCTTGATATTTGCCAGAAGAAAGGGCCTGAAGCTTTCGTATGGGCAATTTGAGTCAAAAAAGTCGATACTCAAATACATAGCAAAATATATCTTGAGAAAGATGAGGAGGTAGTCTATACTGTGGCTCTTGATCAATTGATCCTTTTTACCACAAGCGCATGCAATCTATCCTGCCCTGGGTGTTTCTTTGTAAGCGAGCTCAATTCAAAAGACGACATGACCTTAGAGCGGATTGAGACTCTCGCGCATTCATCGGGTGAATTAAAATCCGCGCTCTTAACGGGCGGGGAGCCGTTTCTCCGTAAAGATATAGATCGCATAATAGAACTCTTCCTTGAGCGCTGTCATGTCGATGTCAATACGAACGGCTTCTTTCCTCTCAAGATTAAGGATATTATCACATCGATCCTTTCTAAGAGACCGTCTCATACCTTAACTATCTCCGTTTCAATAGACGGATTTGAAGCTGCCCATAATAAGCGAAGAGAGAATGATAGGTCTTTTATTAAGGCAGTCGATACCCTTCGTCTCTTAACAGCGCTTCGGAAGAGATATAGAGGGTTTTCTGTAAAGATCAATACGGTGATATCGCCTGATAACCTGGATGAATTAGTAGATTTTGCAAAAGAGTTCGCTATAGGGTTTAGCCCCGATTATCATAATTTTGAAATCGAGCGCCAAAATCCGGATTCCGCTAAAAGACTTATACAGCGCCGCGATAAACTCTTAAATGTCTATGAGGAGTTACTTCGTGTAATCTATAAGCGATATCCCTCTTCGTACTTAATAGACCGGCAGCGCTTTAAGATGCAGTTTGCAAATATCACAGACGGAAAGCATTGGGGATTTCCGTGCCTCGCCGGCATAAAATCGGTCGTCGTCTATCCAAACGGGATCTTATCTGCGTGTGAGATGCGTCCGAAGAGAATCAAGCTTTCAGATTTTGGTTATGATTTAAGTGCTGCCCTGGCCTCAAAACCGATGAGCCAAGAAATCAGTCAGATTGAGACAGACCAGTGTTTTTGTACCCATGGATGCTGGCTTCTTATAAGCATGCGTGATTGGTTAGCAAAAGGTTATAAGACAGACGATTATAAGCGCATCCTGCTTAATCTATTTAAGGAAGCAACAATAAAAGAACAGTTTGATTTGGCGACGGCTTTTTTTCGTGAAAGAATGCGTCGGGTGTGTCGATGATGTTATTGACGATAGACATAGGAAACAGTAATATTCTATTCGGCATCTTTAAGGGAAAAAGACTAATTGAAAAGCGAAAAGTTTCTACAAAGTTGGTCTATTCTTTTCGCGAGTGTAATAGTGAAATATACAACCTCCCCTTTAGAAACACAGTAGACGATATTATAGTCTCCAGCGTAGTTCCTGACGCATCGATAAAGATAGAAAAAGTCCTAAAAAGGATATTTAAAAAGAAGATCTTGCTTCTGGGCAGGGATATAGAGGTGCCAATCAAGAATTTATATAAACACCCACAACAGGTAGGTCAGGATAGGCTGGTTAATGGAGTAGCGGCATCCTTCCTATACAATAAGGACAAGAAGAGTCCCATCGTTATAATTGATTTTGGGACCGCCGTAACCTTCGACGTAATATCAGAGAAGAATGAATATCTGGGCGGGCTTATCTTTCCGGGTATCCGGCTCTCTTTAGAGAATCTATCGAAAAGAGCAGCACTTCTGCCAAAGATTGAGATAAAGAGGCCGCGCTCTCTGGTAGGGAGAGATACTAAAGATAGTATGCGCAGCGGCCTATTAAACGGTTATGGCTCATTATGTGATGGCATTGTAGGAAGGATAAGCTCTTTATACAAGGGGAAACCGGAAGTGATAGCTACCGGCGGAGACGCACCATTGATAGCTAAATACGCTACCGCAATAAAAATAGTCGATCCGGACCTTATTCTCAAAGGTTTAAGGATTGTATACGAGAAGACCCATGAATAATTTTAAGCCAGAGATATGAGATCTAAAAACCTTGACCTAGCCTTAGAGACAGTACACGGCGTAAGGTGGAGTTATCTTTCAACGGTAACTCATATAATTTTAGAGATTGGTGTTGCCGCGATTCTGGCCCGCTTATTAGAACCGGCCGACTTTGGCATAATTGCTATGTCGCGCGTCATATTGCATTTGGGGAGTTTCTTTGCGCGTATGGGTATCGGTCGTGCCCTGGTTCAAAAGAGAGAACTCTCTAATGAAGAGACGCGCGCCGCATTTACCTCATCTTTAGCCTTAGGATTACTCTTTTTTGGTTTAGCCTGGGCCATCGCCCCATCAGTGATATACTTTTTCAAAAATGCAGATGTTGTTCCCGTAATTAGGATTATGGCTCTTTCTTTTGTCTTAAACGGACTCTCTGCAACAGCGGTAGGTCTATTAAGGCGCAATTTAAAATTCCGGTCTTTGGCCATAGCAGAGATTATCTCCTATACTATCGGTTACGGTGTGATTGCTGTCTTTTTGGCATATACAGGTTTTGGTCTATGGAGTTTAGTAATAAGCAGTTTGACCCAGAGTATATTTTTAGCAGTATCTGCCTATCTCTTCTGCCGGCATAGCTTGGTTTTTGTTTATAAGTGGAGATACCACAAACCACTTTATACCTTTGGGAGCCGCGTTTCATTAATAAGTTTTTTGGAGTTTATTGGCAAGAGACTCGGTACTCTCGCGATAGGACATTTTATAGGGGCTGCCGTGCTTGGTATATATAACCGTGCTTTCATGTTGGTTAACATACCTATGGAGAATTTGATACTTAGTACATCAAGAGTTGTCTGGCCTTCATTTTGCAGAATCCAAAAGGAGACGCAGCGTTTAAAGAGGGGCTATCTATCTTTTGCCATGGTAGTCGTTGCTTTTTTGATTCCGGCCTGTATAGGTATCTCCATTGCCTCGAGAGAGCTTGTATTGGTTATTTTAGGAGAAAAATGGATAGCCGCTATTCCGATTTTGCAATTATTAGCAATTGCCGTACTCCTTGATTTGCTATCACACCTATTAGATGTTGTTTATGAGGCGATAGCGGCATTAAATATAAGGGTCTTTGTTCATATCGGCTATATCATATTCTTAGGCACCCTCTTTTATCTGGTCAGAGGTTACGGCGTTATCGGATTCGTATCCGCCTTGGTGATCGGAGCGTTAGTCCGCCATATAGCATATATCCTTATTGCGAGGGTGAAGCTTGATATAAACGCAAAAGATATCTTTACTGCATATATGCCGGCTTTAGTTTCAGGCCTTCTTATCGGCGTCTCGCTTTATCTGGTAGCTTCATTTTTAAGGAGAGCCGGCCTGCATGTATCTTTAATTCTTGCTGCGGAATTAATTACAGGCTTTGTCCTTTTAATAGTTATGCTCTTTTCTAGATTTCAGCGCGAGACAAGAGAAGAGATACTGAAGATATTGATTAAATTAAGAACCCTTGCCGAGGAAAAAACATTTACCGCCAAATTGTTTGATTGGCTCGAGAAAGCCTTAACGACGAAATGAAGATCGGTATCGCAGGACCAATGTCACTAAAGTTGTTGGAGTACAATTTTGAAAAGGGGGCCAATCTCCCCATAGGGTATGATTTTCCTCTGATATCGATGCTTGTCAACGCACTATTGAGGCGCGGGCATGAAGTGGTTGCTTATACTACTTCGATGGGAATCGAGCAGCCGGTAGTATATGAAGGAAAGAACCTGACTATTTGTATAACAAAAAGAAGAAGACGCCACGCAGGAAGGGATCTCTTTAGATTGGAGCGCAGAGGTCTTGTTGAACTGATGCGTAAATATCCTGTAGATATTATACATGCCCACTGGTCATATGAATTTGCATGGGCGGCCCTCGATACAGGAATTCCAACGCTTGTAACTCTGCATGACGACGCGCTTACAATACTAAAACATTGTTTTGACTCTTATAGATTTTTAAGATTAGCAATAAATTATATTGTTTTACATAGGGCACGTTACTTGAGTGTTGTCTCACAATATTTGTTTAATAAATTAAGTAGAAAGAATAAAAAGAAGGCACGGATTATCCCAAATTTCTATTCAGAACTTCTCGAGGAATCCTCTACTAAACCAGTAAATAAATCAAGCTTTATTCTTTCTGTTTGTAATGGGTTTTCACGTCGAAAGAATGTCACTGCCGCATTAAAGGCGTTTTCTATAATCAGAAAAAAGAGACCAGATATAGGATACCATTTAGTTGGTGATGGGATGGAGTCGGATGGCCCAGCTTACGAATATGCCGCCAAAAATAGATTGGAAGAGGGTGTTAGCTTTATAGGGAGCCTCTCCTATATTGAGATAATTGAGAAGATAAAGAAGGCCATGGTTCTATTGCATCCTTCCAGAGAAGAGGCCTGTTCAATGGTTATTATAGAAGCCATGGCATTAGGGACACCTGTAGTTGGTGGAAGGTATAGTGGAGGTGTGCCTTTTCAACTGGAAAAAGATAACGCAGGCGTTCTTTGCGACATTGACTCTCCAGAAGATACTGCAAGAGGAGTTTTGAAAACTTTGTCGGATAGCGAATCTGCTCAATCTTTGATTTCAAGGGCAAAGAAGTTTGCAGAGGAGAATTTTGCCCAAGAGGCGGTGGTTCAAGCTTATATCGATTATTATAAAGAGATACTTAATAAATCTTAATAAAATACTTGACAAGTTTCTCGATATCCTGTATAATTAGCACTCACAATTAAGGAGTGCTAATTTTATTATAAATGAGCACAAAACCGTATAAAAGGAGGTAGGTGATATGGCAACAAGCGTTTCGGCAAAGATTCAACCGTTGGGAGACAGGGTGTTGGTAAAGGTACTGGAAGCCGAAGAGAAGACAAAGGGGGGAATTGTGCTCCCTGACACGGCGAAAGAGAAGCCCCAGCAGGCTGAGGTAGTGGCTGTTGGCAAAGGCAAGGTTCAGGATGGAAAGACTATCCCTCTCGAAGTGAAGGTCGACGATAAGATACTATTTGGAAAGTATTCGGGGACCGAATTGACCGTAGAGGGAGAAGAGTACCTTATGTTGAGAGAGGAAGATATAGTAGCGATAGTCAGGTGAGCACAAGACTTACAGAGCCCGGAGGGCGACGTAAGTCATAGGTGCGAACCTGACCCTTGACATCGAAGATGTCAAGGGTTAAATTCGGCCATATGATTTACGCTCCTTAGCAGTCGCGTAAATCATGGCCTCATTAAAGAAGGAGGTAAGACGAAAATGGCAAAGCAGTTGAAGTTCAACGAAGACGCCAGGCGTGCTATGCAGCGCGGGGTGGAACAGCTATCCCAGGCGGTAAAGATCACACTTGGCCCGAAGGGGAGAAATGTCGTAATCGACAAGAAGTTCGGCTCACCGACAGTTACAAAAGACGGTGTGACGGTAGCAAAAGAGATAGAGTTGAAAGAGCCCTATGAGAATATGGGCGCTGAGATGGTCAAGGAGGTAGCGTCAAAGACCTCTGATATCGCAGGGGACGGCACCACTACCGCGACCATATTGGCCGAAGGCATATTTAAAGAGGGCCTGAAGAACGTCACATCAGGGGCAAACCCTATGGCCCTAAAGAGAGGTATAGAGAAGGCCGTAGAGAAGGTATTTGATGAGCTTAAGAGGCTCTCCAAGACTGTAAAAGACAAGAAAGAGATAGCGCAGGTAGCTACTATCGCCGCGAACAACGACCATACAATCGGCAACCTTATCGCAGAGGCCATGGAGAAGGTCGGAAAAGACGGCGTAATAACAGTTGAAGAGGCCAAGTCTATGGCAACTACTTTAGATGTAGTGGAAGGCATGCAGTTTGACCAAGGGTACCTTTCACCCTATTTTGTCACGGATGCCGAGAGGATGGAAGTGGCGCTCGAGAATCCTTACATTCTGATTTACGAGAAGAAGATTTCCAGCCTGAAGGATATGCTGCCACTGTTGGAGAAGATAGCAAAGACAGGAAAACCGCTTCTTATCGTCTCTGAAGATACAGAGGGAGAGGCCCTGGCGACTCTGGTAGTAAATAAGATTCGGGGCACATTCTCCTGCTGCGCAGTAAAGGCACCGGGTTACGGTGACAGGAGAAAGGCGATGCTTGAGGATATTGCGGCCCTGACAGGCGGTAAGGCCGTAGCGGAAGACCTCGGGATAAAACTCGAGAATGTCTCCCTTCAAGATTTGGGAAGGGCAAAGCGCGTAACCATCGATAAGGAGAATACAACTATAATAGAAGGCGCAGGTAAGACCAATGACATAACCAGCCGGGTATCGCAGATAAAGAGACAGATCGAAGAGAGCGACTCGGATTATGACAGAGAGAAACTCCAGGAGAGATTGGCAAAGCTCTCCGGCGGAGTGGCCGTGATAAACGTCGGCGCCGCGACAGAGACGGAGATGAAAGAGAAGAAGGCGAGGGTAGAAGACGCCCTCCACGCAACACGCGCTGCCGTTGAAGAGGGTATAATCCCGGGCGGTGGTGTGGCGCTCTTGCGCTGTATAAGCGCGGTAGATAACGCTAAATTAGAAGGTGATGAAAAGACAGGGGGTTCTATTATAAAGAGAGTCCTGGAGGACCCCGCGAGGCAGATAGTAGAGAACGCAGGCCTTGAAGGCTCGGTAGTCGTTCAGCGCATCAAGGAAGAGAAGACCAACGTGGGCTATGACGCCGACAAGGGGGAGTATACCGATATGATCCAGGCCGGTGTTATCGATCCTACCAAAGTTACAAGGACCGCTCTACAAAACGCCGCGTCCATATCCAGCCTGATGATTACGACAGAGGCTATGATTACGGATATACCGGAAGAAGAGAAGGCCCCGCCTATGCCGGGCGGAATGCCGCCAGGAGGCGGAATGGGTGGAATGTATTAAAAGCGTAGAGCGTAAAGTTCAAAGCGCAAAGTTAAAGCTTAAAGCGTAAAGTTTTGGAAAAAATGGCCGAAAGAAAATCTCGGCCATTTTTTCTTATTGACAATATCATACTATTTTTATAAGATAATAATACCAATAGTAAACTTTGAACCTTAAACTTTAGTTTTGCGCTTTTCACTTTGCGCTTTTAACTATTTAGTCTGGAGGAGCGAATATGGGAATGTGGGTTGGAAGGGGAAGGAAGGCAAGACGCTGTTACGGTTTTGATGAGATAGCCTTGGCGCCGGGTAATGTCACGATAAATCCCGATGAGGTTGATACAAGTTTTAAAATAGACAATCTGAAATTTCAGGTGCCTATAATAGCCTCGGCCATGGACGGCGTAGTCGACGTTGATTTTGCCGTAGCCATGGGCAGGTTAGGGGGTATGGCGGTATTAAATTTGGAAGGCATTCAAGCGAGATATGATGAACCTGATGAGGTATTAAAGAAGATAGCCAAGGCCACGCCCGAAAAGGCTACCGAACTGGTCCAATCCATATACGCAAAGCCCATTAGAGAAAAACTGATTTCAAAGAGGATAGAAAAGATTAAGAAGGCAGGCGTACAGCCGGTTGTAAGCGCTATACCCCAGAGAGCGGAAAGGTTCGGCCAGATAGCCCAGGAGGCCGGAGCGGCCACATTTGTTGTCCAGGCTACGGTCACAACGGTAAAACACGTTTCGTCAAAATATAAGACCTTGGATTTTTATAAATTCTGCAAGAAGATGAAGATCCCCGTCATAGTAGGAAATTGCGTGACTTACAATACCGCCCTGGAGCTTATGGATACGGGCTGTAGCGGTCTCCTGGTAGGCATAGGCCCCGGGACGGCTTGTACCACAAGAGGAGTCCTTGGGATAGGCGTCCCGCAGGTTACCGCTACCTGCGATTGCGCCGCGGCCAGGGATTTTTATTTTAAGACCAAAGGAAGGTATGTCCCTATTATAACTGACGGCGGCATGTCTACGGGAGGCGATGTCTGTAAGGCCTTTGCCTGCGGCGCAGACGCGGTTATGCTGGGCAATGCCTTCGCGAGGGCAAAGGAAGCCCCGGGAAAAGGATTCCATTGGGGGATGGCGACGCCTCATCCGAACCTCCCCAGGGGGACAAGGATAAAAGTCGGCACCACCGGCACACTGAAAGAGATACTATTCGGTCCCGCAAAGCTCGATGATGGCACACAGAATCTGATAGGCGCGCTTCAGACATCAATGGGTAATCTCGGCGTCCGCAATATAAAAGAGATGCAGATGGTCGAGATTATTATCGCCCCTTCTATACAGACCGAAGGAAAGATATTCCAGGCCGCCCAGAGAGTGGGAATGAGAAAGTAAAATGAACCCCGTTAGACCTCCTCACTGGTATTACTGCTATGTGTTAAATAGTAACAGAAATGGCAAATTCTACACAGGAGTTGCAAAAAACTTAGAATTAAGGTTAGAGCAACACAATAAAGGTTTTGTTAAATCAACAAGATATATGATGCCATTAAAGTTGATTTACTTCGAGGCATATTTAGACAAAAATGATGCCTACCGCCGAGAGAAATATTTAAAATCTGGAATGGGTAAGAGAGATCTTAAAAATAGGTTAAAGGGAGGTCTAACGGGGTGAAACACGCCGGTTTTTCGCATCTGCACGTCCATACCCAATACAGCCTTTTGGACGGGGCCTGTCTAATACGCAACCTCCTAACCCTCGTAAAGGATTACAGGATGCCTGCGATTGCCATAACCGATCACGGAAACATGTTCGGCGCGATTGACTTTTACGATCAGGCCATGAAATCCGGAGTAAAACCCATCATAGGCTGCGAGGCATACATAGCCCCGGACAGCCGTTTTGAAAAATCCACCCACGGTATACAGGAGGCGTCGTTCCATATCGTGCTTTTGGCCAAGGATGAGGTCGGTTATAAGAATCTCATGAGGCTTGTAACGGCCGGTTACCTGGAAGGGTTCTATTATCGCCCCCGCATAGATAAAGAGGTTTTGGCTGAACATGCCGAAGGGCTGATATGTCTCTCCGCATGCCTTAAGGGCGAAATCCCACATTTAATAGAGATAGACAATATTGATCAGGCCAGGAATGTCTGCGGCCAGTTTATAGATATATTCGGCAAGGGCAACTTCTATCTGGAATTACAGGATAACAAAATGCCCCAGCAGTATAAGATAAACAAGGAATTGATAAAATTATCCAGGGAATCAGACATACCGCTTGTGGCGACCAACGACGTCCATTACCTCTTGAAAGAAGATGCCAGGGCCCATGAGGCGCTTCTGTGCATACAGACACAGACTACATTGGACGATCCTAATAGGATGAAGATGCAGACAGACGAGTTCTATTTAAAGACGCCGCGCGAGATGTCCGAGGCGTTTTCAGACGTTCCCGATGCCATAAAGAATACCATTGAGATAACGGAAAAGTGCAACCTCGAACTCGATTTTAACAAGGCGTATCTGCCGCATTATAAGGTCCCGGAGGGAAAGACAAGAGAAGGATATTTGAAGGAATTGTGTGAAGAGGGTTTAAAGAGAAGATACGGACGGATTGCCGGTGAGATTAATAAAAGAGCAGAGGAGGAGTTGAAGGTAATAACAAAGAGCGGTTACGTAAGTTACTTTTTAATCGCGTGGGATTTCGTAAGCTATGCCAAAGACCAGGGTATCCCTGTAGGCCCCGGCAGGGGAAGCGCGGCAGGGAGTGTCGTAAGCTACGCCTTGGGAATAACGGATATAGATCCTCTTAAGTATGATCTGCTCTTTGAGCGCTTCCTGAATCCTGAAAGGGTTAGCCTGCCGGATATAGATATAGACTTCTGTTATGAACGCCGCGCGGAGGTTATAGATTATGTCACGGCTAAGTACTCCAAGGAGAATGTTGCCCAGATAATAACCTTCGGCACCATGATGGCCAAGGGCGTCATACGCGACGTAGGCCGGGTCATGGGCATGCCGTATGCGGATGTCGACAAAATAGCAAAACTCGTTCCTACTGATTTAAATATTACTATAAAGCACGCCCTTGAGGTTGAACCCGAGCTTAAGAGCTTATACAAAAACGACTCTCAGATAACGCAGTTATTGGATACCTCGATGGCCCTGGAGGGCCTGACGAGACATGCCTCGACACACGCCGCCGGCGTCGTTATAAGCGAAAACAAGCTGATCGAACACATCCCGCTTTTTAAAACCGGTGAGCAGATTTCTACAGGATACCCCATGAACTCTCTTGAGAAGATAGGCCTTCTTAAGATGGACTTTTTGGGATTGAGGACCCTCACTGTGGTCAATGAGACGCTGAAGATTATAAAGCGCATCAAGCAGAAAGATATCAACATAGCGGATATCTCCCTGGATGATGAGGGCGCCTTTGGCCTTTTAAAAAAGGCGGAATCGATCGGCGTCTTCCAGTTGGAAAGTACGGGGATGAGAGACCTTTTAAGGAAGCTGAAACCCGAGAAGTTCGAGGATCTGATCGCCGTCTTGGCTCTCTTTAGACCCGGTCCGATAGGCAGCGGAATGGTCGACGATTTCATCGCGAGAAAGAACAATAGAATCGATATCAGGTATGACCATCCGAGCCTTGAGCCGATATTGAAGGATACGTATGGAATTATTGTATACCAAGAGCAGATTATGCGGATAGTCTCAAATATAGCGGGCTTGAGTCTGGCCAGAGCGGACAGCTTAAGGCGCGCCATAAGCAAAAAGACCCCTGAAGTAATGACAGCGGCAAGGAAAGATTTTGTCGAAGGCTGTGTAAAAAATAGTATCGACTCAAGAATCGCAGATAAGCTATTTAATCAAATCGAATACTTTGCAGGTTATGGATTCAATAGATCACACAGCGCAGCTTATGCAATGATATCCTATCGCACGGCCTACCTTAAAGCAAATTATCCTATCGAGTTTATGACCGCGCTTCTTACAAGCGAAAAAGATAATACGGATAAACTGGTCGTATATATAGATGAAGCCGGCAGGATGGGCATCAAGATCCACCCGCCTGACGTAAACCAATGCTATGCCAAATTTACCATTGTGCCCGAGGGCATAAGATTCGGCCTTGCCGCAGTCAAGAACGTCGGGCAGGGGGCTGTAGACTCTATTATAGAAGCAAGGAAAAAAGACGGCCCGTTTAAGTCATTATATGATTTTTGTGAACGCATCGATTCAAGGCTGGTAAACCGTAAGGTCATTGAGAGTCTGATAAAATGCGGCGCATTCGACAGCTTCGGGTTCAACCGTTCACAACTGATGGCCATACTCGACCAGGCCATGGAGGTAGCCGGAGGTATCCAGAAGGATAGGCTCAGGGGCCAGCTCTCATTCTTTGATACATTTGAAGATCAAAAGGCCTTCAAGGATACCTTTCAGGATATACCCAATATACCGGAATGGCCCGAAAACCAGCTCCTCTCTTATGAAAAACAGATGCTCGGATTTTATATCACAAAGCACCCCCTCGCGCGATACGAAAGGCTCCTCAAAAATTATACTACATGCGGCACCATGGAGCTTATGAATTTTCATGATGGGGACGAGATATATTTAGGCGGAATAGTAAATAAGGCCAAATTTACCATAACAAAGAAGACCGGCGAGAAGATGGCCATAGTTAAACTAGAAGACCTTAAAGGCATAGTAGAGGTCCTGGTATTCCCCAGCACGTTTCAGAAAGTAGGCGGCCTGATAAGGGATGATGCCATAGTATTTGTGAAAGGAAGGATCAGCCTGAGAGAGCAGGAGCCTAAATTAATAGCGGATGACATCATACCGCTGGATGATGTGAAGAAGAGATTTACCAAATCCGTAAATATAAATATAATGAGCGCTGGTTTAGAGAAGAATACCCTTGATACTATAAAGGGTATTCTGGCAAATTACCAGGGCTCCATACCCGTCTATCTTACTATAACCACCCCTGGTGAGAGAAAAGTAGATATACAGGCGAGCGACGACCTCCGGGTAAAACCGGATGAGAAGCTGATAAGCGATCTAGAAGGCCTATTAGGAGAGGGTTCAGTCACCCTAAGGGCCTCTTGACAAATCTAACCCTTTATGGTATAATCAGTTAAGGTATTACCGTGTCTCGCACCGTGCGGTGCAGGACCCACAATGACGAGAGAAGAGAAACAGATCGAGTTCTACTTCGCCCATATTAGAGTTTCATGGATGTCTTGGGCTTCGTAGGAACTTTCTGCTTCGGCAATTTCTGCGAAGCCAAGCTTGCATCTCTCTAAAGCTCGGCGAAGCAGAAAGGAGGTAGGGAATGACGCTGACCAAGAAGGATATCGTGATGAAGATCGCAGAGGAGACAGGCATAAAGCAGATACATGTTAAGAAGGTTGTTCAAAGGACTTTTGATACGATAGTCGAGGCCTTGAACCAGGACCAGAATATAGAGTTGAGAAACTTCGGTATCTTTAAGGTAAGGACGAGAAAAGGCAGAATGGGCAGGAACCCGAGGACAGGCGAGCAGGTGCCTATCCCGGACAAAAAGGTAGTCTCTTTTAAACCGGGCCTGGTAATGAAGGAGAAGGTAAAATAAAGAAGACTCCTTTATTAGTTCTTCTATTAATTTTAATCATTTTATTTCTATTTCATTTCAGAGAAGCCCTGCTTAAAAATCCTTATATAAAGAGAGCGTCATCCCTTATCAAAACATCATCCCATGTCAAGATAGATAAGCCATCCCTTTCTTCCGCCGCCGCGCGAAAGGCCCCTGCCGATAAAGACTCAGTGATCCTCTATTTTAAAAACGGAAGCAATATAAGCGGAAAGCTGGTACGTAAGACAGATGACTATTATGTTATACGGTGGAAAGGGGGAGAAGTTACTTTTTATTCTAATGAGATAGATTACATAGAAGAAGGAGCGACAACGCCTGATAGATTAGGACAGGTTCATGAAGAAGAGATCTGGCCTTATGAGAATGATATAGCAATCAAGCTTACAAACGGGACGGTCATAGACGCCGAGATTATAGACGTTAAAAAAGAGATTGTCACTACAGGACGCAAAGTCGGAGAAGGCAGGATCGAGCAGGATATCGAGCGTGAAAAGATTGAATATCTTCTCTTTAAACCGGTCTCTAACAACGAGACTAAAAAGAAAGAAAGGGATTTCAAAAAGCTCTTTCCTGAGATGAGGTTTTATAAAGATGGAAATGTCACCGTCATCACCGATTCCTATGTAACGTGGGTCAACAAATACAAGGCCACATTAAGAAGCGTATATACAGAGATATATTTTGAATTCTTTACTCTCTACAAGGAGAGGAAACCCGAATTTCAGAATTTTGTAGTTATATTCGACGGCCATATAGATTTTATAGAATACGCCATTGCGGACGGCGTGCCCGGATGGGCGGTTTTGGGATACTATAATCCGGATGAAAGGGTTCTATATCTTTTTAATTCGCTCGGAGACAAATTCTCCGAATTTATATTTGAGGTATTAATCGGCGAGAAGGCGAGGGCCGTAGATGAAATAGTGGACAGGTTAAAGAAGGCCACTGATAATAAGTATGAACTCCTTTTGGAAGGCCAGGCCGCGGATATTAAAGATAAATTCTGGAGATATTACAACATGATCAAAGCGGATTTAAAAGAAGAGACATTCAATACTTTAAGGCACGAATTTACCCATGAGCTCTTTAATAACTGGGGGCTGCAGAGTATAATTGTCTCCAGGGCTGCCGGCAAAAGAAGTGAGCTTATTGAGAAGAAGAGGGAGTATCTTGAGACCGAGGACCTTTCTAAGAAGAGAGAGATGCTGAGAGATCTTGTGACCATGAGCAGGGAGCGGTATCTTGCAATTGATTTAGAGGCGGCAAATTCATGGCTTGCGGAAGGCACCGCGACTTTTTGTGAAACATATCCCCTGGGAGACCGGAATAGAAGATGGCTCTTCCTCTTTCAGAAGATGAAGAGAGAGGGCATCTTTTATCCGCTTGAGCACCTGACCGTTTATAAGATGGGCAGTTTCCCCGGCGTATGCCCGGAGGCGATGTTATACGCCTATGCCCAGAGCTGGGCCCTGGTCTATTTTTTGATGGACCGGTATCCGGATAGATTTATGGAGTACCAGGACAGGCTTACACGAGAGACGCCTAAGGAAGACGAAGATATAAGATGGTTCCTAGAGGCGCTCGGCAAAGATTTGAGGACTCTGGAGGGTGAATTCCTGGAATACATGGCCCAGTTTGACGAGTTAGAAGACCCGTTTATCAAGAAATTTGTGAAGTGGAACAACATCTTTAACGAGTTTAAATGAGATCAATGAAGAGAGATATTTTAATTACGGGTAGCGGCGGCCTTGTCGGCTCCGAAGCCGCGTTATATTTCGCGGGTAAGGGATTAAGGATCATCGGCGTAGACAACGACATGCGGGCCGGATTCTTCGGCGCGGACGCGTCTGTAAGATGGAAGATAAAAAGCCTGCGTGAGGACCTGGGAAGGGACTATCTTCACCATGATATCGACATAAGAGATCTACGCAAACTTACGGATATATTTAAGGA
Organism: Candidatus Omnitrophota bacterium; assembly: GCA_016783555.1. Taxonomy (GTDB): domain Bacteria; phylum Omnitrophota; class Gorgyraeia; order JABMRJ01; family JABMRJ01; genus BS750m-G22. Next base: position 28,711 of record JADHWH010000012.1, read on the forward strand.
GAACAAAAAGAGTATTAAAGCTGTAATACATGCCGCAGCGCAACCCTCCCATGACTGGGCCGCGAAGGAGCCGCAGACAGATTTTACCGTCAATGCAAACGGCACGCTGAACCTTCTCGAATTAGCGAGGGAATACTCTCCCGAAACGCCCTTTATCTTTTTATCGACTAACAAGGTTTACGGGGATACCCCTAACAGGCTTCCTCTGGCAGAGAAAGAGAAGCGGTGGGAGATAGAAGAAGATCATAAATACTACAACGGCATAGATGAGACCATGAGCATAGATTGCTCTATGCACAGCCTCTTCGGCGCGTCTAAAGCCGCGGCGGATATATTGACGCAGGAGTACGGCAGGTATTTTGGTATGCCCACGGCGTCTTTCAGGGGAGGGTGCCTGACCGGCCCTAAACACTCAGGCGCGCTTATGCACGGGTTCCTCTCTTACCTGGCAAGGTGCGCTGTTACGGGTGAGGTTTATACTATATTCGGCTATAAGGGCAAGCAGGTTAGGGATAATATACACAGTTATGACCTTATTCGCATGTTCGATGAGTTCATACAAAATCCCAAAAGCGGCGAGATATACAATGTAGGCGGTTCGCGCTTCTCTAGCTGTTCTGTATTAGAGGCCATAGAGCTTTGCGAAGAGATAACCGGAAAGAAGATAAAGACCGCGTATTCCGAAAATAACAGACGCGGGGATCATATCTGGTATATAAGCAGTGTCGATAAATTTAAGAGCCACTTCCCCAAATGGGATTACTCATATAACCTCAAAGATACCATTCAGGAAATCGCCGATTCGATATCATACCGAAATAAATAGTGTAAAGTGCAAAGCGAAAAGCGCAAAGCTGTGGTGCCGCCTTCGGCGGCGTTAAATTAAGGTCGCGAAAGCGACACAACAGTTTTTCGCTTTGCGCCTTACGCTTTACACTACTGTTTCATATTTATATATTGACTCAAAGGCATATTATGTTAAAATATAAGCTGATTAAATGGTATTATAATATATAAGCTTAAATGATGATAAAGACATTAAGAGGAATGAAAGACATATTGCCGGATGAGATAGGTATATGGCAGTATGTCGAGAATGCCGCAAAGGAACTCTTCGAGCTTTTCGGGTATAGAGAGATAAGGACTCCTATATTAGAAGAGACGTCTCTTTTTGTAAAGGGTATCGGTGAGGGCACCGATATCGTGCAGAAGGAGATGTACTCATTTAAGGACAAAGGGGGGAGGCGTATCTCTCTCAGGCCGGAAGGCACAGCCCCCGTAGTAAGGTCCTACCTTGAGAATAATCTGAATAAAAAAGAGGCGCTGGTTAAACTATATTATATAGGGCCTATGTTCCGCAGCGAGAGGCCTCAGGCCGGAAGACAGCGCCAGTTTCACCAGATGGGGATAGAGGTTATCGGCTCTGACAGCTTTTATGTCGATGCCGAAGTCATCTATCTTATGAAGGCATATTTCGACAGGATAGGGCTTGCCGGTTATACAATAAAGATTAACACGCTCGGATGCTCTAAAGACAAGACCGGAATTAAGAAAGAGCTCACGCGGTTCCTAAAGGATAAGACGAATCTTCTGTGCAAAGACTGCAAGGTGAGATATAAGAAGAATATACTCCGTATATTCGACTGTAAGGTCGAAGGCTGTAAGGCCCTTTTGAGGAGCGCGCCGAAGATAATCGATGCGATATGCGGGGATTGTAAGGACCATTTCGCGAATTTAAAGAAGACACTTGAGTCATTGAAAGTCGATTATGTCGTGGACCCCTACATTGTCCGCGGACTCGACTATTACACAAAGACGGCGTTTGAGGCGACGCATCCCAATCTGGGCTCGCAGGATGCCATATGCGCCGGCGGAAGATACGATAATCTCGTTCGGGATACCGGGGGGTCTAAGACAGGCGCCTGCGGCTTTGCCATAGGCCAGGACCGCCTTATAATGGCGCTGGGCTCGAAAAGAGAGAGCGAAAAGGCCCTGGATCTCTATGTCGCCGTGCTGGGAGAGGTACCCTACAAAGAGGGCTTCAGGCTATGCAACGGACTCAGGATAAACGGCGTATCATCTGACATGGATTATCAGAATAGGTCTTTAAAGGCGCAGATGAGGCAGGCAAACAGACGCGGCGCAAAGTACGTTGCCATCCTGGGAGAAGACGAGCTCCAGAAGGACGTGATTATACTGCGCAATATGGCTGACGGACAGCAGCGCGAGATTAAGATAAACAACTTTATCGATGAGGTGAAGAAGCTAAAATGCTGAGGACGCATACCTGCGGCGATTTAAACGAAAAGAGCATAGGAAAAGAAGTCACACTCTGCGGCTGGGTCCACACAAGACGCGACCACGGAGAGCTTATATTTATAGATTTAAGGGATAAGTACGGCTTGACCCAGGTACTCTTCGACCCCGAAAAAAATAGAAGGCTTCATACCGAAGTACATAAGCTGAAGAGTGAATACGTGGTGCGCGTCAAAGGTGTTGTAGGGGCGAGGCCTAAGGATAGCGAAAATCCCAAGTTAAAGACCGGAAAGATTGAAGTGCTGGCGGAGGATTTTAAAATCCTGTCCCGATCGGAGACGCCCCCTTTTGAGATAGAAGACTCTGCAAAGGTCACGGAGGATACAAGGCTCGTCCATAGGTATCTCGATATAAGAAGGCCTTCTATGCAGAAGAAGTTCGAATTGCGCCATAAGATATGTAAAAGAGCGAGAGATTTTCTCGACCGAGAAGACTACTTGGAGATGGAGACCCCCATTCTTACAAAGAGCACCCCGGAAGGGGCAAGGGACTTTCTGGTCCCATCAAGGCTTACTCCCGGGGCATTTTACGCCCTGCCGCAATCACCTCAGCTCTTTAAGCAGATACTCATGGTTGCCGGCATAGATAAGTATTTCCAGATTGCAAAGTGTTTCAGGGATGAAGACCTCAGGGCGGACAGGCAGCCGGAATTTACCCAGCTTGACATCGAGGCGTCTTTTGTGGAAGAAGAAGATATATATAATCTGTGCGAGGGGCTGATGAAAGGGTTATATAAAGAGGTATTGAATATTGATATCAAGACGCCGTTTGAGAGGCTCGCTTATGATGAGGCGATGGAGAGGTTCGGCAGCGATAAGCCGGATATGAGATTCGGCTGCGAGATAGTAGATTTGACAGACGAGCTTAAGGGGTCTGAATTTAAGATATTCCAGAACGCCGTAAAATCCGGGGGAAGGATAAAAGCCATAAGCACGCCGGGCGCCTCGAAGATATCGTTAAAGATAATAAACGAATTGACCGCGTTTATCGGGGAATTCGGCGCAAAAGGCCTCGCGTATCTTAAGGTCGAAGGAGATAAGCTCTCTTCGCCCATAGCCAAATTCTTTAAGAAAGATGAGCAGGACGTCGTAAGAAAAAAGTTAAAATCGAAGCCCGGCGATATGATATTTATGGTAGCCGATGCCGAAAAGACGGCGCTCGAATCTCTCGGGGGCTTAAGGCTGCGCTTAGCGTATGAAATGAAGCTCATACCGAAAGATAAAGATATAGCGTTTTTGTGGGTGCATGATTTTCCTCTTTTTAAATATAATGACGAGGAAAAAAGATGGGATACCGAACACCATCCCTTTACCTCGCCTAAAGATCATGATCTGGACAAACTCCCTAAGGATATGCGGTCTATAAGGGCCAGGGCCTACGATCTGGTGATAAGCGGTGTCGAGGTCGCCAGCGGCAGCATAAGGATTCATGACAGAGAGATGCAAGAGAGATTGTTTGGTATCATAGGCATAGAAAGGTCTGAAGCGGAGAGACGTTTCGGTTTTCTGCTGAGGGCGTTTAAGTACGGAGTTCCGCCGCATGGAGGCATAGCCTTGGGACTGGACAGGCTGATAACACTCTTTACCAATGACCGTTCCATAAGGGAGGTAATCGCGTTTCCGAAGACGCAAAAAGGGTATTGTCCGCTGACCAACGCCCCTTCTTTAGTGCCGGATGGGCAGCTAAAGGAACTGAATATAAAATTGAGGAAATAGATAATGGAAAAGAGCATCAAGATTCATAACAATGCGGAGGCAAAGGTACTCTTCGGGAAGCATGATGAGAATCTCAAGCTCATAGAGAAGGGGGTCGGCGTAACGACGGTATTCGGGAACGGGGATTTGGTATTAAACGGCCCTAAAGATTCCGTAGAGAAGGCACTGCGTATATTAGAAGAACTCCTGCTTACCATAAGAAGAGGGGGGACGATAAAAAAACACGAGGTCCAATATGCGATAAAGGCTATCGACAATAATACCACAGCGGATCTGCATGATATTTATCTGGATAAGATAGAGGTCTCTTCGAAAAGACAGTTTATAACCCCCAAGAGCAAGACACAGAAGGAGTACTGTGACGCCATAAAGAAATACGATGTTGTATTCGGCATAGGTCCGGCGGGAACGGGCAAGACGTATCTCGCCATGGCGATGGCGGTTAATGCGCTTAAGAAACAGATTGTAAGCAGGATTATTATGACGAGGCCCGCGGTTGAGGCCGGCGAGAGCCTGGGTTATCTGCCCGGCACGTATTCTGACAAGGTAACGCCCTACCTCCGCCCACTCTATGATGCGCTTTATGATATGATGGAGATAGACAGGATTCAGATGCTTATAGAGAGGGGCATAATCGAAGTAGCGCCTTTGGCGTATATGAGGGGAAGGACGCTGAACGATTCTTTTATTATACTAGATGAGGCGCAGAACAGCACGCCGGAACAGATGAAGATGTTTCTGACGCGCCTCGGTTTTGATTCAAAGACGGTTATCACGGGTGATATAACCCAAAGCGACCTTCCGAAAAATCAGGAATCAGGCCTTGAGCACGCATCGAGGATATTAAAGGAGATTGAGGGGCTGAAGTTTATATTCTTCTCCGGAGAAGATGTGGTTAGGCATGAGTTGGTCCAGGATATAATAAGGGTATACCAGAAGAGCAGAAGATGACTTTTTCAAGGCTGAAAAAACCAAGCAGAGAATTAATCAATAAGGCCCTAAGGCTGGCATTGGGAATATCTCTCCTTTCCGCGTTATTTACCATAGTTTATCTTAGCACAGGCTCCAGCGTGATGCAGCTGTATGAGGGCGACATATCATTAAAGGATATTTACGCGCCTTACGATTTTACCTATGCCGGCGATCTGGATGATGAGAAGATGAAAGAGGCCGAAAAAGAGGCGCTTGGGAAGACTAGATCCGTCTATGAGATCGCGCCTCATATAGAAGAGAAGGCAAACGAGACTATCTCTCTCTTTTTCGACCATTTAAAGACAGCAAGCAAGGTTAAGGAATTGGTGGGGGATGACGAAAAGATAGGGCGTTTAAAAACGATATCGAATCTCAACCTCTCCCATAAGACCTACCGCGCTTTCATAAAGGCGCAGGACATAGACCATGTGAAGAATACAATCTCCGCGATTGTAAATAAGTATTTCGAGATGGGCATACTAAGCGACAGCGACAAGGATTTGCTTAAGGAAGAGGATGTAAGGGAGATAATAATACTCAATCCTTCTACCGCCAAGGAGAAGAGAGAGTTGGTAGGCGATATGCCTACCTTGGAAGGATTGAAGGGCTCCATAGAGAGGGATATTGCGGCGCACTTCCCGAAAAACGGAAAGTTAAGAGAACCCGCGTTAGAGATTACGAACCTCATTATGTCCTCAAATCTGCAGCACAGCCCTGAGGAGACTCAAAAACGCAAAAAAGAGGCGGTCGAAAAGCTATCCAAGATTTACAAGAAGATCGCGGTGAAGAAGAACGAAATCCTTATCGGCAAGGGCGAGAAGATCACAAGCCGCCACCTTAAGATGTTGAAACACCTGGGGAAGACGCGAGAATTAGACGGCAGGCTTCCTTACCTTGTAGGAATGGCGCTTCTTCTGACAATATTCCTTATCATGTCTATCTTCCATTTAAGGTTCTACGAATCTAAGATATTCAGGAATAACAGGGACCTTTTGGTTATTTCACTCTTGGTATTGTTTGTAGCCGTTACTGCGGAAGTCGTGACCGTTTCGCCGCTCAGCAGTTATTTTGTTCCCCTCGCAAGCGCCTCGATGCTGATAGCGATCCTGCTCGACGCCCATTCCGCCTTTATCTTCACTATTATAATGTCTATATTCGTCGGAGTCGTCGCGGGAAATAACTTCGGCCTTATGATAGTCATGTTTATCGGCAGCTCCGTCGGCATATACTCCGTGAGAAAAGTAAGGCGCCGTTCCAAACTTTTATTGGCGGGATTTTTTGTAGGGGCGGTAAACTTCCTGACCATAATCGCGCTGGGGCTTTTAAATAATTTAAACCCTCCCATATTCCTGGGCGAAGGCGGATTAGGCGCGCTAAACGGACTCATGTCATTCTTATTGGTAATCGGGATTCTTCCTATCTTTGAGTATCTCTTTAAGATTCCCACGGATATTACCCTGCTTGAGTTATCAGATTTGAACCACCCCCTCTTAAAAGAGATGGCCACAAAGGCGCCCGGCACGTATCACCACAGCATCATAGTCGGGAATCTTGCGGAGGCGGCATGCGATGCCATCGGCGCCAACAGCCTTTTAGCGAGAGTGGGCGCATATTATCATGATATAGGCAAGATAGAGAAGGCGGAATATTTCAGCGAGAATGAGGGCGAGCCCAAGAATTCAAGGCATGGGGGCATTACCCCGTCGATGAGCGCCCTTGTAATAACAAATCACGTCAAAGACGGTATCGAACTCGCAAGGCGGTTCAAATTAAATCAGGCGCTCATAGATTTTATCGCCCAGCATCACGGCAACGGCCTCATATACTATTTTTACCAGCGCGCGCTGGAGAAGGTCAATAATGAAGACGAGATAAGCGAAGAGGCTTTCAGATATCCGGGCCCCAGGCCGCAGTCGAAAGAGACGGCGATTGTGCTTTTGTCGGACTCTGTTGAGGCATCGAGCCGGACCTTGAACAATCCTACGCCTTCGCGCGTTCAGGGCCTTGTGCAGAGGATAATAAACAATAAGTTTATAGATGGGCAACTCGACGAATGCAACCTTACGCTTAAAGACCTACATAAGATATCAGAGGCTTTTATGAGAGTGCTCAATGCCATGTTTCACACTAGAGTGGAGTATCCAGATGAGGAAAAGATACAGAAGTCCAAGAACAGAAACAATAATCATAAAAAACTTAACCAAAAAACGAATTCCCAGCAGAGAATCGATAGCGGGGACGGTAAGAAGAGTCCTTAGGCTTGAAGGGGCTTCGGGCTTTGGCCTGTCCGTTACTTATGTAACTGACAGATACATAAAGAGACTCAATAAAGAATACAGAAATAAAGATTCTGCCACAGATGTATTGGCGTTCGGTATGATAAATGGGGTGGCAAGCGCGAGGCTCCTTAAAAAAAGAAGGCAGAGGGCCAAGCCCGTTAAGGAGAGATACGGATTTTTAGGAGATATTGTCATATCTATGGATACAGCAAGAAGACAGGCCGGAGATTTTAATTCGACTTTAAGAAATGAGCTGAAACTTTACCTTATACACGGCGTTCTACATCTTCTCGGGTATGATGACGAGACCAGAGCCGGTTTTAGAGAGATGTCGGAACGTCAGAAGCGGCTCCTTTAGCGAGGTTTGGTGAGATGAAAGACCAGGGGATAATCAAGAGTTTCAATTGCGCTATAGAAGGTTTTATCTATGCGTTAAAGACGCAGAGAAACATGCGCATACATTTTTTGATAGCCGTCCTTGCCATACTCCTCGGGATATACTTCAACTTCAGCAGGATGGAGCTCTTGATACTCTGCGCCGCTATCTCTTTTGTTTTTGTGACAGAGATGATAAACACCGCGGTAGAGTTGACGATGGATTTAGTGGTGGAAGATAAGTATCATTTTCTGGCGCATAAGATCAAAGATATAACAGCGGGGTCGGTGCTCATCACCTCTATTAATGCGATTATAGTAGGATACCTTCTCTTCGCGAGGCGACTGCCGTTTTCAATCGAGAGAGGGCTGTTGAAGGTAAGGCAGTCTTCCTGGCATATCACGTTTATATGTTTAATATCGGTCTTGGCTGTAGCGGTTATGGCAAAAGTGATATTTCACAAAGGGACGCCCTTAAGGGGCGGCATGCCCAGCGGCCATAGCGCGATCGCGTTTTCTATGTGGATGGTAATCTCTCTTATCAGCAATAATGGTTTAATAATAGTCTTGTCGTTCATAATGGCTTTTCTTATAGCGAGAAGCCGCCTCGCCCAGGGGGTACACAACCTCTGGGAGATATTTGCGGGAGGGATTATGGGGACGCTCGCAACTTTACTTATATTCCAAATGCTGAGGTGACAGAATAAATAGTCGGGCCCGTAGGGCAGGTTTAAACCTGCCCTACGGGCTGAGGCATGACGAGGAGGCCTAACGGATGAACCCCGTTAGACCTCTTAGGGAAGCAAAACTCACGAGTTCTAATAGATAGGAGGTCTAACGGGGTGAAGATAACCACGAGGATAAGAAACGACTTTATTACCGGTATAGCGATAGTATTGCCCATAGCCGTTACCATAATGGTCCTTAACCTAATACTCACAGCGCTCAACAGCGCCCTCCTGGAGCCTATAGTAAAAGGATTTGAGCCGTATGCGACGGGTCCTTATGTAAGCATCCTGGCCAAGGTCATAATATTCTTAGTGATATTGAGTGCGGTTACCTTGGTTGGTGTTGCGGCCAGAATAATATTTATCCGTAAGTTCTTCACCTTCTGGGAAGGCCTCTTTCTTAAGGTGCCTATGGTAAACAAGATTTACAAAGGCACAAAGCAGATGAGCAGGGCATTTCTGGGAGAGGGTAAGACCATATTTAAGAAGGTAGCCCTTATAGAGTATCCAAGGAAGGGCATATATTCTATAGCATTCGTTACTACCGCCGTGGGAAAGAAGGAACTCTCAGATAAGTCGGGCCGTGAGCTTGTAAGCCTATTTCTGCCAACGACTCCGAATCCGACAAGCGGTATGTTTATCGCCGTCCCTAAAGAGGACGTTATATTCCTGGATATGAGCATAGAGGATGGTTTTAAACTTGTCATATCATCGGGGGCTGTCTAAATAATGGCTATACAGACGACGGAAGGCATAATTTTAAGAAAACAGAATTTAAGAGAGACAAGCGTCATATTAAGCCTCTTTACAAAAGACTTCGGCAAGATATCAGGTGTCATGAAGGGCGCAAGAGGCCCTAAGGCGGCGATGGGCAACAATCCCCAGGTATTCAGCTTAAATAATATCGTCTTCTATGATAAAAAGAGGGGCAACCTCAACTCTATTTCTCAATGCGACCTTAAGAATTATTTTGACCCCATAAGGAATGACCTGGAGAGAACCGTTTATGCCGACTATTTCCTGGAATTAGTCGATTCGGTAACGATAGAGGGAGATATAAATAGAGAGATATACGAGCTCCTCTTAAATTCTCTGGGGCTTTTGTCGAGGCCCGTAAGCGCAAAGCGCGTAGCGAGGATTTTCGAGATAAAGATTATGGATATGTCGGGTTTTATGTCGGAGCTTGGGGAGTGTATAGTTTGCAGTGAACCTATACAGGAGAACGCAAGATTTAGCCTTTGTCTGGGAGGCCCCCTTTGCAGGAAATGCCAGACGAAAGACAAGGGGGCAATAAACCTGTCGAAAGGCACCATGAACTTTATAGAGCGCGTAAGAAGAAGCCCCTTTGAATTGGTCTCGCGCATAAAGGTTTCTCAAGATGTAGGTATTGAGCTGGAAGGTTTCTTGCGCAGATTCGTCGATTATCACATACAACGCAGCCTAAAGACCGTTGAATTCCTGAAGAAGATAAAATTATAACCGATTCACACCGCCGCGGCGCGAAAGAGGGTTAAACCTATGGTAGATATGAAGAAGATTGTTTCATTGTGTAAACGGCGGGGTATAATATTTCAGTCGAGCGAGGTTTACGGCGGCGTGGGAAGTGTCTGGGATTACGGACCCGTGGGGGTGGAACTTAAGAATAACGTGAAGGCGGCGTGGTGGAAGAGCAATGTCTACGGGCGGGATGACATGGTCGGCCTGGATGCGGCCATATTGATGCACCCGCAGACCTGGGAGGCATCCGGACATATTACATCTTTTGCGGATCTTTTAGTCGATTGCAAGAAGTGCAAAAAGAGATTCAGGCAAGACCAGCTTAAGGATAAGAAGAGCTGCCCCGAATGCGAAGGCGAACTTACGGATAGCCGGAAATTCAATTTAATGTTTAAGACCTCTATCGGCCCGGTTGAGGAGAAAGGTTCCGCGATATATCTAAGGCCGGAGACCGCTCAGGGCATATTTTTGAATTTCGTAAACGTGCTGAATTCTTCGAGGAAGAGACTGCCCTTCGGCATCGCGCAGATAGGCAAGGCCTTCAGAAACGAGATAACGACGGGAAATTTCACATTCAGATGCCGCGAATTCGAACAGATGGAGATAGAGTATTTTGTGAGGCCCGATGATGACCAGAAGTGGTATGACTATTGGGTAGACGAGCGTTTTAGTTGGTACTCAAGGTTTGGAATAGACCGCAAGAATTTAAGGCTGCGTCAGCATAAAAAAGAAGAGACGGCCCATTACGCCAAATCATGCCACGACATCGAATATAATTTTCCCTTTGGGTGGTCTGAGCTGGAGGGCATCGCCAACCGCACCGACTTTGACCTGAGCCAGCACGCGAAGGTGAGCGGAAAAGAGCTGGTCTATTTCGACGACGAGAAGAAAAAGAACATCGTCCCCTATGTCATTGAGCCTTCCGGCGGTGTGGACAGGGCGCTTTTGGCGTTCCTTGTTGACTCATATCATGAAGAGAAGGTCAGAAACGAGAAGAGGACGGTCTTAAAACTGCATAAGGAGCTCGCGCCGGTTAAGGCGGCGGTATTTCCCCTGCTTAAGAATAAGCCCGAGATCGTCGAGATGGCCCGGAAGATAAGGGAGGATCTAAGCGGAGACTATAACGCCGCCTACGATGATACGGCTTCTATAGGAAGGCTTTACAGAAGGCAGGATGAGATCGGTACACCTTACTGCGTTACCGTTGACGTGCAGTCATTGGATGATAAGAAAGTCACTGTAAGAGACAGGGACACAATGGAGCAGGATAGAGTACCGGTTGACGCGTTAAGGAAAGTTATAAAGGAGAGACTGGGAGAGCGATAGCGTAAAGTGCAAAGCGAAAAGCGCAAAGCTGTTGTGTCGCCTTCGGCGACGCTAAAAATTCAAGGTCGCGAAGCGACACATAAGTTTTTCGCCTTGCGCCTTGCGCCTTGCGCTAACAATTGTCAGGAGGAGGAATGATGGAAAGAAGGTTAGTATATTTTTTCGGTGACGGAGAGGCAAACGGGACTGCCAAGATGAAAGACCTTTTGGGGGGAAAAGGCGCAAATCTGGCAGAGATGACAAGTCTGGGTATACCCGTTCCCGCAGGGTTTACCATCTCAACAGATGTCTGCACTTATTATTATAAAAACGGGCGCAAGTATCCCAAGGAGTTAAAAAAAGAGGTGGCCAAGACCCTTGAAAGAATAGAAGAGGCGATGGACGCTCAATTCGGGGATAAGGATAACCCTCTTTTAGTATCTGTCCGCTCAGGCGCGCGCGTCTCTATGCCGGGCATGATGGATACGGTATTAAACCTCGGCTTAAACGACGTTACGGTAAAGGGGATTATTAAGCAGACGAAGAACGAAAGATTCGCCTATGATGCTTACAGGAGGTTTGTCCAGATGTACGGCGATGTCGTTTTAGGATTAAAACCCCAGGGCAAAGACGAGCACGATCCCTTTGAAGTCGTTATGGATAGAATAAAAGAGAAAAAAGGTGTCAAGCTCGACTTAGAGCTCGAAACAGGAGACCTAAAGGAGCTCGTAAGCCTTTATAAAAAAGAGATAAAGAAGAAGACCGGCAAAGACTTCCCGGAGGATCCGATGGAGCAGCTTTGGGGCGCTATAGGGGCTGTCTTCGGATCATGGAATACTGAAAGGGCTATCGCCTACAGGCAGATAAACAACATACCTTCGGAATGGGGAACAGCGGTTAATATCCAGGCGATGGTCTACGGAAATATGGGCGATACGAGCGGAACAGGGGTCGCGTTTACAAGGGATCCTGCTTCCGGAGA
>JADHWH010000049.1 GCA_016783555.1 Candidatus Omnitrophota bacterium
TTCCTCCAATTTGCCCTCCGAGGATATATCCACCTCAGATATATGAACCAGCCCTTCAAGATCTGTCTCCAATTCTACGAATATACCAAAGTTGGTGATATTTGTAATCGTGCCTTCAATTATCGTCTCCGGTTTATACGTCTGGGTTATCCTCTCCCATGGATCAGGGGTAAGTTGCTTGAGTCCGAGCGATATCTTTCTTGCGTCTTTATCTATATCCAGAATAACCGCCTCGACCTTCTGTCCCTTCTTTAAGATATCCCTCGGGTGCGCGATTCTCTTTACCCAGGACATATCCGAGACATGGATGAGTCCGTCTATGCCCTCTCCAAGCTCCACGAATGCGCCATAATCAGTCAGGTTTCTTACCTTACCCTTAACATTGTTTCCGACGGAAAATAAGTCGTTAACCTTAGTCCAAGGGTCGGTCTCCAGCTGCTTTATGCCGAGCGCTATCTTCTGGTTATCCTTATCTACCGTCAGGACCACGACTTCGACCACATCGCCTATGGCAAGGAGCTCATTGGGATGGCTGTATCTTTTCGACCATGAGAGTTCCGATATATGGACGAGCCCTTCAACCCCCTTCTCCAATTCAACAAATGCCCCATAGGGCATCAGATTTACAACCTTGCCTTTTATCTTTGAGCCTACCGGAAACTTCATGTCTATATCGAGCCAGGGATTAGGGGTCTTCTGCTTCAACCCTAACGATACCTTTACCTTATCTCTGTCCACGTCCAGTATCATCACTTCAATCTTATCTCCCATGGCCACCATCTCGCTGGGATGGCTGATCCGGCCCCAACTCATATCTGTTATGTGGAGCAATCCGTCCAAGCCGCCCAGATCTACAAAAGCCCCGAAATCAGTTATGTTCTTTACTATCCCCTCTGCTATCTGCCCTTTTTCAAGATCGCTTAAAAGCCTGACTTTTCCCTCTTCTCTGCGCTGCAGGATTGCATCTTTGCGCGACACTACTATGTTCTTCCTGGGTTTATTAATCTTTACGATCTTAAATTCGGCTTCTTTATCTAAAAATTGATTAAAATCGGCGGGCCCTCTCATGCCTGATAAGGACGCGGGTAAAAACGCCTCGACTCCGATGTTTACCATAAACCCGCCTTTTACCTTGCGCGTTACCTTGCCTTTTATCATATCCCCTTCTTTGCGCAAGGCGACTATGCGCTCCCACCCCTGCAGTTTCTCGGCCTTAGCCCTGGAGAGCACGACCATCCCGTCTTCATTCTCCATCTTCTCAAGGTAAACCTCTACCTCTTTTCCTTCGGCCGGAGAATCGGCATCTGAGAATTCTTCCAGCGGAATAATCCCTTCGGATTTATATCCTATGTCTACCACTACCTCTTTTGGACGCATCTCTATAATCTTGCCTTTGACTATCTGCCCCTGCCGGACATCAGCCAGAGTCTCATTATAGATATCTGCCATAGATACTTCCTGATTGTTTTTTGTAAGTTCTTTTTCTTCATCCACGCTGTTTTTATTTGCCATTCTTAACAATACCTCCTTATCTTCTCTACAACCCCATGTACAACCCAGTCCGGTGTTGAGGCGCCGCTTGTAACAGCGACGCTCTTTTTGCCCGAAAACCAGGCCGGATCTATTTCGTCTTTATCTTCAATATGGTAGGCGCTCTTCTCTTCCCTGCAGACTTCAGCGAGCCGCTGCGTGTTAGAGCTGTTCTTCCCACCGACTACAATGACCACGTCTGCAGTCTTTGCCAGATCTCTTGCCCTATCCTGGCGCTTTATAGTATCCGCGCATATAGTATTAAATATCCTGATCTCTGAAAAAGGTTTCTTTAACAACAATGATACAATCTCAAAGAATGTGCTCTGTGAATATGTCGATTGCGACACTACACCCGTCTTTACCCTATCAAGGCCCATTCCCTTTACCTCTTTAGTATCTTTTACAACCATGGCCTTTCCGTCCGTAACATCGACCAAGGCCTTTACCTCCGGATGTGCTCTCTTCCCCACTATTATTACCCGGTATCCGTCTTTGTGGAGCTTTTTAACAATCTCCTGGATCCTCTTTACAAACGGACATGTGGCGTCTAAAATCTTTAAATCGCTTTTTCTTCTCTTATCTTTTAATTTTGCCCCTGCGCCGTGAGATGAAATAATCACAACCCCCCTCTTAACAGCCTTTGTGTTATTCAGCACCTTAAGGCCTCTTTTTAACAAGTCGTCTATAACCTGAGGGTTATGTATAATCGGCCCTATGGAGAAGGTCTCCTTATTCCTGGATAATGCCTCTTTAGACATATCCACGGCCTTCTTAACCCCGAAACAGAAACCTATTGTGTCAGAAACTTTAATCTCCATATCTTTTGCCTATCTGAGCTATGCAGTTCATAATCTTTTTACTGAATAAGCGGTAAGAGTCTTTCTTCTTACCTTCAAATTTAAAATCCTTAGGGTCTATAGGGCTTCCTACATATACGGTCACCCCGGATTTTTTAAAAGCCTTTGCGCCTCTGGGCAGCGCCTTCTCTGTCCCTTTTACAAAGCAGGGTATTACGGGGGCCTGCGATTTCAGCGCTATAAAACCCGCGCCGGAGAGAGGTTCCTTGATAGCCCCATCTTCTGACCTTGTGCCTTCAGGGAATATCGCTATCGGTTTACCCTCCTTTAGATAATGGAGAATCTTTTTCATCATGCTGTGGTCGGACTCTTCCCTCTTTATTATCAGACACCCTACCGACTTATACCAAAAAGCCAATAATCTATTTTTGCACAGGTGTTCGCTTGATATAAAGTAGAGCCTCTTTCTGGAGGCCGCGCCTATCGCGGGAGGGTCCATATAACTTACGTGATTTGACGCCATGATAAACGGACCCTTCTTAGGAATGTTCTCCCTTCCCGTGACTCTGTATTTAAAGAATACAAGAAGCCCGATTTTAAATAAATTTCTTGATATAAAATATGCGATGGCACTGTATATTTTATATAACATTTTATAGGCAGCTTAAGATCTTTTCGACAGTCTCTTCAATCGACAATTTTGTAGTATCTATCACGGCAGCGTCATCCGCTCTCCTTAAAGGGGCTGTCTTCCTCTCCATATCGCTCTTATCGCGGCGTTCTACATCCTCTTTTATATTGATAAGATCGACATTCATGCCGACCTCGACCAATTCTTTATGACGCCTCTTTACGCGCTCCTGGAAATCCGCGTCGAGATAAAACTTTTTGTCTGCGTCGGGAAATACTACCGTTCCGATGTCCCTGCCTTCCAAGACGGCGCCTTTCCCCTCCCGGGCAGCCCTCCTCTGCATCTTCACCATCTCTCTTCTTACCCCAGGAATAGGCGCAACATACCTTATATTATTTGTAAGCTCAGGGGTCCTTATATGGGCTGAGACGTCTCTTCCGTCAAGAAAGACCGTAAGCTTATTATTTTTATCTAAGACAAGTTCGATCTCTGTATCTTTTGCCATATTTATAAGCGCGGCCTCATCCTTCAAGTCCAACCCCTTCTCCATGGCCTTGTGCGTAAGGGCGCGGTACATCGCGCCGGTATCGACATAAAGAATGCCGAGCCTTTCTGCGACTCTCTTTGCCACCGTGCTCTTTCCGCTTCCGGCAGGACCATCAATTGCTATAATCATCGTTAACAGGTGTTTAGTCGTTACTATTTAGTCGTTAGTAAATGACGTTTTCTCTTGGCGCCTTTAAAGATACTCAATAACGTTGCGCTCTCCTTCTTCTTTATGGCCTTCTCTAAAACAGATAGATCTTTTTTAAACTTAAATATAGATTTGACGATCTCATCCCCGTTGGAGATAGCGATATCCCTCCAAATCTTTGCATCACTTGAAGCGATTCTCGTTGTGTCATAAAAGCCGGTTGAGGCGAATCTTAAACTCCCATTATCGATCCCGGAAAGCATGGAGAATATGACCATATGGGGTAGGTGGCTTATCTGGGATACTACCCTGTCATGGGCTTTCGGCGAAAGCGTAACAACCTCTGCCCCTATAGCCGACCATAAATCCCTTACGACCTTCAATGACTTTGCCTTTGTCGATTTAGTCTTAGTCAATATGCAAATAGAGCCTTTAAATAGATTTTTTCTGGCCTTCTCTGCACCCCTCTTTTCAGAACCGGCCATAGGGTGTCCTCCGATAAAATTAACGCCTCTCGGCAATATCTTCTCAACTTCTCTTACCACCTCAAATTTTGTACTGCCTACATCGGTAACGATACACCCCTTCTTAAGGTGTGGAGCGATCTTCTTTACGATCTTTGTCATAGTAAGTATCGGCGTAGCCAATATTACTATATCTGCTCCTTTAACCCCACTCGTAAGATCGAGGGTTCCTTGACCCACCGCCTTTAACCTGACCGCTTTATCTATCGAGACCTTACGGTGGCCTACACCGATTATCTGACGGGCCAACCTCTTCTGTTTCAGCGCGAGCCCTATAGACCCGCCGATTAATCCTACACCTACTATAGTAACTTTGTCTAGCTTTCTCATAGATGACCTTTTTCTTCTTGTGTTTAGTCGTTAGTATTTAGTCGTTAGTTTTCGTTTGGGCGGATACTAACGACTATTCCCTAGCGACTAACGACTAATCAATCTATATCAATCTTATATCTCCCTACCAACCGCCTCCGCTACTTTCCTTACCTCCTTCATCATATCATTGAACTTCTCCGGAATAAGAGATTGGCTTCCGTCGGAAAGGGCCTCTTCAGGGTTCGGATGCACCTCTACCAGGAGGCCGTCGCAGCCCGCGGCTACGGCTGCCTTTGCCGCGGCCGGCACCAATCCCCATTTTCCCGTGGCATGTGAGGGATCTACTATTACAGGTAAATGGCTCAGGTTCTTAATAGCGGGGATAGCGTTTACATCCAGCGTAAATCTTGTATAATCCTCAAACGTCCTTATGCCGCGTTCGCATAGTATAACATTAAAGTTGCCCTCTGAGAGTATATACTCAGCCGACATTAAAAACTCCTTAATGGTGCTGGACATGCCCCTCTTTAAAAGGACGGGTTTTCTAATCTGGCCGACCGCCTTAAGGAGATTGAAGTTCTGCATATTCCTGGCGCCTATCTGGATGATATCGGCGTATTTTTCCACTAGCTTTACATCCTTCGTATCCATAAGTTCAGTTACTATTAAAAGGCCTGTCTCCTTCTTTACCTCGGCCAGTATCTTAAGGCCTTCTTCACCCAGTCCCTGGAAACTATAGGGTGAAGTCCTCGGTTTAAAGGCGCCTCCTCTTAAGACAACGGCGCCGGAGCGTTTAACCGCCCGCGCCGCCTTACTGAGCGTCTTTTTGCTCTCCACGGAGCACGGGCCTGCCATGATAACTATTCTCTTGCCGCCGATCCTTATATTCTTGTCTATATTTACTATAGTGTTCTCTCTCTTAAAATCCCGCGAGACCAGCTTGTAGGGTTTTAGTATCGGCATTACCTTCTCTACGCCGGGGAATACCTCAAGCGGCTGTACCCTTATTACATCCTCCTCTCCTATAACACCGATAATCGTCCTCTCAGTGCCTTTGGAGATCATGGGCTTCAGCCCCAGTTTTTTAACCCTCTCTACGATATGTTTTATCTGGCTCTCTGTTGCGTCCGGCCTTAGAACGATAATCATTACTACCTCCTTAGCGTAAAGTTCAAAGCGAAAAGCGTAAAACTAAAACTTAAAGTTTAAAACTTTTTATGCAAGGTCGCGAAGCGACACAACAGTTTTGCGCTTTGCGCCTTACGTTTTTCGTTTCTATAATGCCTCCTTTAACGCCTCTATAAATATCCTATTTTCCCTCATGGTGCCTATCGTAACACGTAAAAAACCGTCCAGCCCCCAGGCCTTCATATTTCTCACAATTACACCCTTCTTTAACAGCTTATTGTAGACTCTCTCGGCATCTCTTCCGATATTAATCAAAATAAAATTGGTAACACTCGGTATATAAGATATCTCCATAAGCGACAATTCGTTATAAAGAAATCTCTTGCCTTCACCGACAAGTCTCTTTGTCCTCATTACAAATCTGTCGTCCTTGAGGGCTGCCAAAGCTGCCTCCTGTGCAAGCGAATTGACATTGAACGGCTCTCTGACCTTATTCATGCTCTCTATCATGCCTTCTGAGGCAATCCCGTAACCGATACGTAATCCCGCAAGGCTGTATATCTTGGAAAAAGACCGTGTAATGATTATATTTCTGCCCTTCCTTAAATACCTAAGGGTATCGGGATAATCTTTGATATCCTTGGCAAATTCATAATAGGCCTCGTCAAAAAAAAGTATGATATCCCTCCTTAAGCCTGACATGAGCCCTTCAACCTCGTCTTTGGTTACATATGTCCCGGTTGGGTTGTCAGGATTTGAGATAAAGATAATCTTGGTCTTTTTTGTAACGGCCCTCTTTATCGATTTAAGATCATATCTATACTCTTTAAGGGGGACGTGTTTGACATTGACGTTTTCAACCTTCGCAACTATATCGTAAATAAGAAAGGTGGGTTTTGCGATTATCGCCTCTTCGCCCTTTTTTAAAAATGCGCGCATGGCAAAGGTTATAACTTCGTCGGAACCGTTCCCGAAGATAAAGTTCGACGGTTTTAGGCGGAAGCGCTTCGCTACCTCCCGTTTTAGATAGTAGCAGTTTGAATCGGGATATCGGTTAAGCTCTCTTACCGCCCTGGCAATGCCTGATATAACCCTGGAGGAAGGACCGAGCGCGTTTTCGTTAGAGGCGAGTTTTATAACGTCTCTTAAGCCCAATTCGCGCTTTAGCTCTTCTATAGGTTTTCCGGGTTTATATGTCTTTATCTTTGACAGATGCTCTCTGGATAATCTCTTCATAGTTCGGTTACGCTCGCTATGAACCCTGAGCAAGGCCCCGAGTGAAGTCGAGGGGCCGCGTCGAAGGGTTCATCTCTCCGCCGGATATGAACCCAAGACCTTCAGGTATATACACCCCTTCTTTAAGCCGGATATAGCTTTCTCTACTTTCTTTATCTTGAGATGCCCTTCCATATCCACAAAGAAGTAGTACTGCCATGCCTTTATCTTAGAAGGTCTAGATTCTATCTTTGTAAGGTTTACTTTGTTCTTCTTAAAAGGCACCAATATATCATGCAGCGCCCCTACCTTGTCCCTTACAGAAAATATTATCGATGTCTTATCCCTGCGTGTCGGTTTCGGATTGGGGCTTTTCGATATAACCAAAAAACGCGTCACATTGTGCGCGCTGTCTTCTATAGACCTGGCGAGTATCTTCAACTTATATACCTCCGCGGCAAGAGCGCTTCCTATCGCAGCGGCATCTTTCTTGCGTGAAGCAACTTCAGCGGCCTTGGTTGTGCTCGTGACATCGACCAGTTCGGCCCGCGGGAGATTCTTCTCGATCCAGCCCCTGCATTGACCGAATACCTGGGGATTAGAATATATCGTCTTTATCTTCTTGATATTTCCCCTGCTGAGAAGATGGTGGTCTATTTCAAGATATATCTCGGAACATATCTTAAGCTCCGAGTCTGCGAACATATCCAGGGTATGGTTTACGGCCCCTTCTATAGAATTCTCAATAGGTACGACGCCATAAGCCGCTCTGCCGTTCTCGACTTCTCTGAATACCTCCGTTATAGTGCTGCAGTCAACGTAATCTACGCTTGTGCCGAATTTAAGCATGCTTGCCTGATGCGTAAACGTAGCGGGCGGTCCCATATAAGCGACTCTTATCGGGCCTTCCAAAGCCAATGTACCGGACATAATCTCTCTATAGATGGCCTTTAACGTATTACCGCTTAAGGGGCCCCTGTTCTCTCTTACAACACTCTCGTAGACCTGGCTCTCCCTATCAGGCGCATAGATATCTATGGACCTCTCCTGCTTTATAGAACCGATCTCTTTGGATATGGCGGCACGCTTATTCAGCAGTTTGACTACCGAAGAATCTATGCCGTCAATCTTTCTGCGTAAGCTCTTCAACATCCTTCTCTGTCTCTTCATTCCGCACCTCCGTTGAACCCTGGGCCTCCGTAGAAACGCACGATTCGTCGATGCCCTCGCTCTCTTTCTTTATAAGCTCATCTCTGCCCAGCTGTATATCTCCTTCGGTATATTCATTGAGCTTTGGCAGATCCTCCAGTGACTTTAAGCCAAAATGCATAAGGAACTCCTTGGTCGTCGTGTATAGGAAAGGTCTGCCAATTACCTCTTTGCGGCCGGACAACCTTATAAGACCTCTCTCCAACAACGTATCCAAGACCCCTTCTATATTCACGCCCCTTATGGCCTCTATGTCAGCGCGCGTAATGGGCTGTTTATAGGCTATTATAGATAACGTCTCAAGCGCGGGCGCCGAAAGCCTCTGTCTTTTATCCTTTGCAAAGAGCTTCCTTACCCACGGCGCATAAAACTGGTCTGTCAATATCTGGAAGCCGCCTCCGACCTCAACTACGTTGAAGCTTCGTTTTGTCACTTGATACTCTGTATTCAGCTCTTCTATTATAGAACCCACGGATTCCTTATCGAATTCATCTAGAATTTCTATTATCTTTTCCAAAGAGAGGGGTCTATTGCTTACAAATAAGAGCACTTCTATTATCTTTTTTGCCTCGTTGCGCGTCATACCTTACCTCGTGGTGTCATAAGTTCTCTGTTTCTTTCTACCCTTATGTCCCCAAACACCTTGGACTGCTTAACCACTATCTCCTTAAGCCTTATCAATTCAAGTATGGCAAGGAATATAGTTATAATCTCCGTCTTGTTCTTGGCTTTTTTAAGAAGCGAATAAAAACTCAAGGACGGCTTTTTTACCAAAAGATGAAAGATATCATGAATCTTCTCTTCGATCGTGTACTCATCTTTTACTACTTCATGAAAGAGCTTCTTCGGAACCTCCTTCATCACCTTATTAAAGGCCGTTATGAGGTCGAAGAAATTTGCCTCAAAATACTCTTCCTTCTGGCCGCTGGAATCGGTATCAGGAAGAGTGACTCCTCTTGCGAAATAATCGCTCTGCCTGGCGCCCCTGTGGTAAAGCTCTGTTGCCGCCTCTTTGAACTTCTTATATTCCAGAAGCCGCTTTACCAATTCTGCCCGCGGGTCTTCTTCTTCGGCCTCTTCTTCCATCTGGGGCTGTGGAAGCAGCATCTTCGATTTTATATGCATAAGCGTCGCCGCCATCACAAGAAACTCTCCGGCTATATTTAAATCCAACAGTTTCATAAACTCCAGATACTCCAGATACTGTTGGGTTATCATCGCAATAGGGATATCGTATATGTCTATCTCCTCTTTTTTAATAAGGTGGAGCAGCAAATCCAGTGGCCCTTCAAATACTTCAAGCTTTATCTTGTAACTCATCTATGCCATCCCTGCCGCTTTTTTTACTTCATCTATTGTCTCAGACGCGACGCCTCGCGCCTTTTCGCTGCCTTCCTTTAGTATCTTAAGTATTCTCTCCTTATCGCTTGTAAGCTCTTCGCGCTTTTTTCGGATATCTTTAAGATAATCTATCAATGAGTCCGCCAATATAGCTTTGCATTCCGTGCATCCTTTTTTTGCATTCGCGCACCAATCGCGGGCTTCCTTGGTCAGAGGTTTATTGAATATCTCATAATATGAATAGACGTTGCATAAATCATGGTGGCCCTTATCCGTCTTTCTTATCCGCTTGGGATCCGTTATCATAGAGCCCACCTTCTTCTTTATGACGGCAGGTTCATCCTTGAAGGCTATGTAGTTTCCGTAGCTTTTTGACATCTTTCTGTTATCCAGCCCGAGTATCCGCGGCGTCTTGGTAAGAAGCGGATGCGGCTCCACCAATATCTTCTTATATAAATTATTAAATTTCCTCGTTATCTCCCTTGTGAGCTCCAGATGGGCTAGCTGGTCTTCCCCTACCGGCACCGTATCAGCCTTATAGACCAATATATCCGCCGCCTGCAGCACCGGATAGCCCAAAAACCCGTAAGTAGTAAGATTTCGGCTCTTCACCCCGCCCTTGCGCGCAAGGGCGGGGTTCATCTCCCTGAGTTGTTCCTTATACGTAGGGCATCTTTCCAGCCATGAAAGCGGGGTAATATCGGAAAGTATCATGCAAAGCTCCAGATGCTCAGGAACGCGGGATTGAACAAATATAGTGCACTTTTCCGGATCGAGTCCGCAGCCGATCCAATCCGCTACCATCTCTATAATATTATTCTGAATTTCCCTTGGGTCTTCATATTCGCTCATAAGCGCGTGCCAATCGGCCACCATGAAGAAACTCTCATATTCATCCTGAAGCCTGGCCCAATTCTTAAGCGCGCCTAAGAGATGGCCGATATGCATCGGTCCTGTAGGTCTCATCCCGCTCAATATGCGTTTTTTCATAATAATAATCCTATGGCAGGCTAAAGCCTGCCCTACATATTATAAAAAATATTATAAACGTCGCGTAGTCTTTTCCTCTATATAGACCTCAACAATATCGCCCTGTTTTATATCATCATGGCCTTGGAGGCCTATGCCGCATTCAAAATTCTCTCTCGCCTCTTTAATATCATCCTTGAAGTGCTTTAGGGAGCTTATCTTTCCTTCAAATATAACCTTTTTATTTCTTAGGAGCCTTGCCTTTGCGTTGCGTGGAATCTTACCCTTTAAGACATAAGAGCCTGCGATAGTCCCCACTTTTGACACCCTGAATACCTGTCTTACCTCGGCCCTCCCTTGAAATATATCTTTGGTAATGGGCTCTAACATCCCCTCCATGGCCGCCTTTGTGTCGGCTATGGCTTCGTATATGATATTATAAAGCCTTACATCGACTTTCTCTTTTTCGGATGTCGTCTGCGCCTTGGGCTCCATCTTAACATGGAAACCCATCACCAGCGCATTAGACGCTATTGCCAGCATGATATCTGACTCGGTTATATTGCCGACGGCGCTATGTATGACTTTCAGGCTTATCTCTTTGGTGCTCAGCCCTTCCAGAGACCTCTCGAGGGCCTCTATCGATCCTACTACGTCGCCTTTCAATATAATCTTTAGTTCCTTTAAGATGCCTTTTTTTATGCTGTCATAAAGCTGATCTAAAGAAATCCTGCTTGTCTTGCCCGCCAAAAGCTCCTCTTTCTCCTGAGTCTGCTTAAGTGAAGAGAGCGTCTTTGCCTTCTTTTCATCCTTAACCTCAAAGAATTCATCACCTGCCTGAGGGACGCCGGATAATCCCAATACCTCAACAGGCGTCGACGGAGGGGCCTCTTCTATCTTCTCCCCTTTATCGTCTACCATGGCCTTTATTCTTCCGTAATGCAGGCCGCTTAATATTACATCGCCTACTCTTAAAGTCCCGTTCTTAACCAACAGCGTAGAGACAACTCCCCGCCCCCCTGAAAGCTTGCCCTCTATGACAATGCCTCTCGCGTGCGCGTCAGGGTTTGCCTCAAGCTCCAAAAGTTCCGCCTCTAAAAGGAGCATCTCCAAAAGATTGCCTATGCCCTCTCCTGTCTTAGCCGACACGGGAATGGTTATCGTCTTTCCGCCCCAATCTTCCGACATCAGGTCATGCTGCGAGAGCTGTTTCTTTACCTTATCGACATTCGCGCTTGCGAGATCGCATTTGTTTACGGCGACGACTATGGGGACACCGGCGGCGCGGGAATGGTCTATGGCTTCTATGGTCTGAGGCATAATCCCGTCATCTGCAGCGACTATTAATACCACAACATCTGTGGCATTGGCGCCGCGCGCGCGCATTGCGGTAAAGGCCTCGTGGCCGGGGGTGTCCAAGAAGGTAACCGCGCCTTTAGCCAGTTTAACCTGATAAGCGCCTATATGTTGCGTGATTCCTCCCTTTTCCTTCTTTACCACGTTACTCTTTCTTATGTAATCGAGAAGCGAGGTCTTGCCATGATCGACATGCCCCATAAATGTAACGACAGGCGGCCTGATGACATTCTTGCCCTCTTCTTCTTTCGACCTTATCTCCTCTAATATCTCTTCTTCGATACTGGGCGGCTTTTCTATGTTGTAACCGTACTCCTCGGCAATCCCCCTTACTATATCTTCCTGGAGATTCTGATTTATATTCGCTAAATGCCCTTTAGACATAAGCCGCATGATCAATTCACTCGGCTTTACACCAAGCCTCAGAGAGAATTCTTTAACGCTAAGCGGCATATGGACTTTCAGCGTCTTAAGGGTCTTTTTGGCTTTAGGTTCTTTAAGAACGGGCTTTTGGCCCGGACTCTTCATTTGATCTTCTAATTCATGCCGCACAATCTCTGCGGTCGCGTCATCAAGGGCGCTCATGTGCCCCTTTACGTCAACCTTGAGTTTGCGGAGCCTCTCTATAAGATCTTTGCTGGTTAATCCAAGCTCCTTTGCCAATTTGTGTACGCGCACGCTCACCCCGTTAGACCTCCTTCTTCATCAATCATCCCCGCCAGCCTCTTATAAGGTCTAACGGGGCTCATATAGACATCTTCTCCTT
>JADHWH010000050.1 GCA_016783555.1 Candidatus Omnitrophota bacterium
TATTCATAGGTCGTAAATCTCCGCTCGCACTTGACGCACTCCCTGCGCCTCCTTACGGCCTTTCCTTCCTCGCTCGAGCGCGAGTCTATCACTTTATGGTCTCTGCTTCCGCAATACGGGCATATCATAAAAGTTAAAAGTGTAAAGCGCAAAGCTAAAAACTAAAGTGTAAAACTTAAAGTGTTTTACGCTTCGACTTTTTATGCTTTCCGCCTTTAATCCTTAATGTTATTCCTGCTTCCTTTAAAAACCCCCTTGACATCTTATCCGGATACCCGTCTTCTATCACCACTTCTTTCACGCCGGCATTGATTATCATTTTAGCGCAGATTATACAGGGCTGTATCGTCGCATAGAGTGTGGCGCCTTTCGCGCTTACGCCGTGAAGCGCCGCCTGCAGGAGGGCATTCTGCTCGGCGTGCAGGCCTCTGCATAGTTCGTGGCGCCAACCCGAAGGAACATTGAGCTTTAATCTGATACACCCCGTCCTGTCACAGTGCGCAATACCGACAGGCGCGCCGTTATAGCCGCTGGCGAGAATCTTCTTGTCCTTTACCAAAATGGCGCCCACTCTCCGGCGCAGGCATGTTGAGCGCTCCGATACCAGTTTTGTTATCTTAAAAAAATATTCGTCCCAATTGGGCCTCTTAATCTTTCTCATCACTTCTCTGCCGCCTTGTCTATCAAATCCTTATATAAGGGGAACTTTTTTGTAAGGGCCTTTACTTCTTTTTTTACGTCTGAGAGCGCCTTTTTGTCCTTGGTCCTGCGCAAGGCATTGTCTATGAATTCCGCTATGAGCTTCATCTGGTCTTCCCGCATCCCCCTTGCTGTGATTGCCGGCGTCCCGAGCCTTATGCCGCTTGTAACCGCGGGGGATTTTTTGTCGAAGGGTATGAGATTTTTATTCACTGTAATACCCGCTTTATCCAGTGCCGAAGCGGCCTCTTTACCTGTAATTCCTCTGTCCGTCAAGTCAACCAATAAGAGGTGATTGTCGGTGCCTCCGGAAACGAGCCTGTATCTCTTACCCTTCAGTCCGGCCGCAAGGGCCTTGGCATTCTTTACAATCTGTCCCTGATATTCCTTAAATTCTTTAGTCCCCGCCAATTTAAACGCTACGGCCTTTGCCGCAATGACATGCATCAGCGGCCCGCCCTGTATTCCCGGGAATACCATGGAGTCTATCTTCCGGGCATACTGTTTTTTGCATAATATAATGCCGGAGCGCGGTCCGCGGAGAGTCTTATGCGTGGTACTCGTCACAACATCCGCGTGCCCGCAGGAATTAGGATGGATCCCCGCCGCTATAAGCCCCGCTATATGGGCTATGTCGGCCATGAGGACCGCCCCTACTTTGTCGCAGATCTCTCTAAAACGCGAAAAGTCTATAACCCTCGGGTATGCGCATGCGCCCGCAAGTATCAATTTGGGTTTGTGTCTTTTTGCCAGATCCAGAATCTCGTCATAATCCAGCATCTCGCTCTTTTTGTTGACGCCGTAAGATACAATATTATAAAACATCCCGGAAAAATTGTGGGCGTGGCCGTGGGTAAGGTGTCCGCCGCAGGCAAGGTCCATAGCGAGGATTGTGTCGCCCTTCTTTACCATGGCGAAAAGAGCGGCCATGTTGGCCTGAGATCCTGAATGGGGTTGGACATTCGCATGCTCCACCTTGAATATCTTCTTTGCCCGCTCGATGGCTAATTTCTCGACGATGTCCACGTATTCGCACCCGCCGTACCAGCGGGCATTCGGATATCCCTCGGCGTATTTATTGGTCATTATCGAGCCCTGGGCCTCGAGTATCGCCTCGTTTACGAAGTTCTCGCTTGCGATAAGTTCGATGTTGTCATTCTCTCTTTCGGTCTCCTTCAATATGGCGTTGAAAACCTCGGGATCGGCTGATCTTAAACTCATCACATCTCTCCTTTAAGGATCTTTCGCTCTATCTCTTTTATCTGGTCGACGCGTCTTTTATGGCGCTCCTCTTTTATCCGGACCTTAAACCAGGCCTTAAGTATATCCTGCGGGTTATCTTTTACATACTTGGCGGATATGATTATTACGTTGGCATCGTTATGTTCGCGCGAAAGTTCCGCGTCGGTCTTTGTGTCGCATATGGCGGCGCGCGCGCCCGGAACTTTATTCGCTATTATGGACATACCTATCCCGCTCATACATATCAAGACCCCCTTTTCCGACTCGCCTTTTGAGACGGAGCGGGCAACATTATATCCTATGATGGGGTAATCGCAGGGTTCCGCCGAATCTGTTCCGAAATCTCGAACCTCATGCCCTTCGGCCTTTAAAAACATTGTAAGCCTGTTCTTTAACTCAAAACCTCTGTGGTCCGCGCCTATGGCTATCTTCACCCCGTTAGACCTCCTCTCCCCCGATGACCTCTTATGAGGTCTAACGGGGTTCATAGCATCTTCACAAGCTCCTCTATATGTATCTTTAACATATCCAACACCCTTTCATAAACCTCTAACGGCCTTCCTATCGGGTCGGGCACGCTCGTGTCCCGAGAGTCGCCTTTCAACTTTACGTATTCCTTCAACAGATGCGTCTTCTCCTTCGCCTCAGGGACCAGATTCAGCACCAAGTCTTTATGAATTCTCTGCATCACTAAGATAAGATCGGCCTTCTTAATCGTATTGCTGTCGAGCAACGAAGTCTTATAGTCGGATACATCCACCCCTTCCTTCTTCATGACCGCAATGGCATTATCAGCGGGGTTAAATCCGTCTATAGCAGCTGTGCCCGCCGAGCTTATCGTTATATCGTGCCTCTCTTGCTCTTTCAGCATCTTTTTCAAAAGGCCCTCTGCCATGACTGATCTGCAACTGTTACCCGTGCATACAAATAAGATATTCTCAATTTTATTCTTCATGTTCTTCTTCGCTCTTCAATCTCCTCGCGCTGGTATGAGCTTCGCAGAACATTCTGTTTCGCAGGAACTCCGATTCTGCGAAGCCAAACTTGCATCTCTCAAAAGCTCGGCGGAGCAGAATGGTGCCATGCGTCTTTTATCTGCGCCTTTGAAATCGCCCCTTCTCTCAATATCCTGTAAGGAAATACCGTCGTGTCTATAACGGTCGACTCTATTCCTAGTTCGGTACTGCCGCCGTCCAAAATCATATCTATACTGTTGTCCAGATCATCCATAACATCTCTGGCGCTTTTAGGAGGCCTGTTGCCGAATATGTTAGCGCTCGGCATAACGACGGGAACGCCGCTCTTCTCGATCAGGGAACGGATAATCTTTCCCGAGGGCATGCGAAAACCGACTTTTTTGCCGTCTTTTGAGTATAAGATTATGGTAAGAGGGCCCGGCCAGAATCTATTAATGAGTTTCTGCGCAACGGGGGATATGCCGGCTGCCATACTATTCAATATCTTCATATCTGACAGATGTATAGTAAGCGGCCTCTCTTTCGGCCGCCTCTTTACCCTGTAAACTCTCTCTACGGCCTTTTTGTTAAGGAGGTTTGCCCCCAGGCCATAGACTGTTTCGGTGGGCGCGGCAACCAGCCCGCCGTTCTTCAAGATATCAGCGGCTATATCTATGCCTTCTTCTTCGGGTTCATCGGAGTCTATCTTTAATATACGTGTCTTCCTGAACAGATTCACCCCGTTAGACCTCCTATCTATTAGAGCTCGTGAGTTTTACTTCCTGTTAGAGGTCTAACGGGGATCACCCCGTTAGACCTCCTCTCCCCGCCGACCTCCTATGAGGTCTAACCCCGTTAGACTTCAAAGAAGTCTAACGGGGTCTAACGGGGTTCAATTTAACTTTAACTCCTTGTTCTTCTTCTTTATGGTCTTCTGCATATCAACCCTTAATGCCTTTAGTCTCTTTTGGATATTCTTATCCCTAAGGGCGAGTATCTGCAGGGCCGCTATGGCCGCGTTCTTCGCGCCGGATCTTCCTATGGACATGCAGGATACGGGAACCCCTCCGGGCATCTGGACCGTGGAGAAGAGGGAATCTATTCCTTTTAGATATTTAGTCTCTATAGGAACTCCTATTACAGGCAGATTGGTCTGGCTCGCTATTACGCCCGCAAGATGCGCGGCCCCTCCCGCGCCCGCTATGATGACCTCGATGCCTCTTGTTTTTGCGGAACTTGAAAATTTCGTCACGAGGGACGGGCTCCTGTGCGCGGAGAGTATCTTTATCTCAAACGGCACGCCGAAATCGCTTAGCATCCTCGAGGCCTCCTTCATAATAGCAAGATCTGAATCGCTCCCCATAACTATTGCAACTAACGGTTTTCTGCTTGGCATATGCAGCTCCTATTCTATAGCGTAAAGCGAAAAGTGCAAAGCGCAAAACTGCTGTGCCGCTTCGCGGCCTTTAGTTTAACGCTCGTTTTCCTATATCCTTTCTATAATGCATATTGTCAAAGTGTATCTTTCCAATTGCCTCATAGGATTTCTTTACGGCGCCCTTGATGTCTTCCCCCAAAGCGGTAACGCCCAATACCCTGCCCCCGCTTGTTACGTAGTCGGAGTTCTTCTTTTTTGTGGCGGCGTGGAATATGACAACGTCTCTTGAGGTTTCTTCGAATCCTTTTAAACCTGTGATAGTCCTTCCCTTCTCATACTCCCCCGGATAGCCGCCCGATGCCGCAACTACACAGACACAGGCGCGCTTGTCCCATTCGTTTTCGACGTCTCTAAGTTTTCCGTCGATTGAGCATTCGATCAAATCTATAAGGTCGCCCTTCATCCTCGGCAATATGGCCTGTGTCTCCGGATCGCCGAATCTCACATTAAATTCCAGGACATATGGCCCGTCCTTAGTGATCATAATGCCGGCATAGAGAACCCCTTTATACAATACGCCTTTCTTCTTCAGTCCGTTTATGACAGGATAGATTATGCGATCGAGCGTCTCCTGGAATATCTCTCCTTCGACTACAGGCGCCGGAGAGTATGCGCCCATGCCTCCGGTGTTTGCGCCTTTATCGTCATCGTATATCCTCTTATGGTCCTGGCTCGACGCCATGGGAACTACGCTCTCCCCGTCGGATACAACTATTACAGAGGCCTCTTCGCCTTCAAGGCACTCTTCTATAACAACCCTGTCTCCTGAGGAGCCGAAGACCTTCTTTCCCATAGTCTCATCTATGGCGTCTTCTGCCTCTTTAAGACTGCTGCATACAAAGACCCCTTTTCCGGCCGCAAGGCCGTCTGCCTTTATTACTATAGGGGCTCCTTTTTTCTTCACATAAGATAAGGCCTCTTCTTTTTTGTCAAAGACCTTAAAATCGGCCGTCGGAACGTCGAATTCCCTCATCGTCTCTTTAGCGAATATCTTGCTTCCCTCGAGAAGGGCCGCGCTTTTTTTTGCGCCGAATATACGAAGATTTCTCTTTTCAAATTCATCCGCGATCCCTTTGACAAGCGCCATTTCCGGACCGACGACTGTAAGGCCTATCTTCTCCCTGGATGCAAAATCAGAAAGACCGCTGATGTCGTCTGCCTTTATATCGACCAGGGTAGCCAAAGATGCAATCCCGCCGTTGCCCGGCGCGGCATAAATCTTATCCACGCGTCTACTCTGGGCTATCTTCCAGATGAGCGCGTGTTCCCTGCCGCCGGAACCGACTACCAAGACCTTCACCCCGTTAGACCTCCTCATCCCCGTTAGACCAAGGTCTAACGGGGTTCATATCACTACCATCCTCTTCGATTTAACTATCTCGCCTATGATATAAGATTTAAGCTTAAAACGCCGCAGGATTTTTTGGGCCTTGAGCGCGTCCTTCCTTCTGAGGATCAATGCCATGCCGATGCCCATATTGAAGGTGCGGTACATCTCTTCATTACTGAGACGGCTGCGCTTTTGGATTATCTTAAATATCGGGGGCGCATTCCAGGAATGCGCATTCAATACCGCCGCGCGGCCCTTTGGAAGGATCCTCAATATATTATCGTGAAAACCCCCTCCTGTAATATGGGCTATGCCGTTTATCTTCATCTTCTTACGGAGCGCGAGCACGGGTCTTACGTAAATTATAGTGGGTTTGAGAAGAATCTTATTAAATTTATTCTTTGACTCGGCCCTTGAAAAGACCTTTCTTATCAAAGAGTAACCGTTTGAATGCGGACCGCTCGAGGCTATCCCCAGTACCACGTCTTTGGCTTTTATCTTTGATCCGTCTATTATATCTTTCTTGTCGACGACGCCGATGCAGAAGCCCGCCATGTCATAATCGCCGCTTCTGTAAAGGCCTGGCAGCTCCGCCGTCTCTCCGCCTATAAGGGTGCATCCGGCCTCCCGGCAGCCGCGCGATACGCCCTTCATCACATCAAGCATCGTGATGGGATCCAACTTACCCGTCGCGAAATAATCCAGGAAGAAGAGCGGTTCCGCCCCGCAGGCAATGATATCATTCACGCACATGGCGACTAGGTCGATCCCTACGGTATCGTGCCTGCCGATTAAATTGGCGAGCATAAGTTTAGTGCCGACTCCGTCAGTGGAAGCGGCCAGCACCGGATTTCTCATCTTCTTAAATCCGGCGTCAAAAAATCCGCTGAATCCGCCTATAGTGCCGAGGACCTCGGGCCTTATGGAGTCCTTGGTAATGAGCCGCCTTATTGACTTAACCGCCTTATTGGCCTTATCGATATCGACGCCTGCGTCCTTGTAGGTTATGGGTCTCTTTATCATCCTACTACTCTTTTTAAAATCTCCTGGTATGCCTCTTCTATGCCGCCGAGGTCGCGCCTGAACCTATCCTTATCGAGCTTCTTCTTTGTCCCGTGCTCCCACAAGCGGCATGTATCGGGCGATATTTCGTCTCCGAGCAGCACCTTATCCTTATGCCTTCCGAACTCGAGTTTAAAATCCACAAGGTCTATGGACCGTTTCTTAAAGAAGTCCTTGAGTATGTTGTTTATCTCAAACGAGCGCTCGCGGGCTATGCGCAATTCGTCGTCGGTAGCAAGCCCCAGGGCCTTTATGTGATACTCGTTTATCAAGGGGTCGTGCAGTTTGTCCTTTTTATAGTGATATTCAAGCACCGGTTCTTTAAGCACGATGCCCTCTTCCAATCCCAGGAGCTTCGCCATGCCCCCCGCGACGATATTTCTTATCGTAACCTCGATAAGAAAGATATCGAGGCGTTTTATCAGCATATCTCTATCGCTCAGAAGCTTTACAAAATGAGTCTCAACCCCTTTGGATTCGAGAAGCTCAAAAAGCTCTGCTGAGACCTTGTTGTTGACCACGCCTTTGCCGATAATGGTGCCCCTCTTTGTAGCGTCGAATGCGGTGGCATCGTCCTTAAATTCCTGGATTAAAAAATCCTTATTATCCGTTTCATAGACCTTCTTGGCCTTGCCTTCGTATATCTGCTTTCGCTTCTCCATTGTGGCTCCTTTTCTATATTCCTACCTTTTTAAATATCTCGCCTACGTAAGCCGTGTGATAATTTACGTCGAAGAGCGCTGCGATCTCCTCTCTGGTGAGATAACTTCTTACCTTCTTATCATTCTCGAGTATGATCTTAAACGAAACTCCGTCCTTCTGCGAGATCATGGCGCAGTTCTGGACCGCGTTATACGCATCGATCCTCGTGAGCCCCTTATCAATAAGCTCGAGAAGCGCTCTTTGGGAGTATATAACGCCGCGGCTCTTCTCGAGGTTCTCTTTCATGGTCTCTTCATACACAAGAAGCTTTCGGATGACGTCTGTAAACTTATTGAGCATGTAATCCAGCAATATAGTGCTGTCCGGAATTATAACTCTCTCCACCGAAGAATGCGATATATCCCTCTCATGCCACAGCGGCATGTTCTCCAGCGACGCGTATGCGTTTGCCCTTAAGACCCTGGCCAGCCCGCATATCCTCTCGCAGATGATGGGGTTCTTCTTGTGCGGCATAGCGCTTGAGCCCTTTTGGGCAGGTGAAAAATACTCCTCTACCTCGCCGACCTCCGTCCTCTGAAGGTGGCGTATCTCTGTGGCAAATTTCTCAAGCGACGCCCCTGTAATAGCGATTGCGCTAAGATACTGGGCGTGCCTGTCTCTCTGCAGTATCTGGGTAGATATATTTGCCGGTTTCAGATCCAGTCTTTTACAGGCGAGCTTCTCTACATCCGGACTCACGTTCGCGTAGGTGCCTACGGCGCCTGATATCTTGCCTACGCTTATAACCTCTCTTGCATCCTCTATACGCTTTAAGTTTCTGTGGGTCTCGTCGTAAAAGAGCGCCATCTTAAGGCCGAATGTCGTAGGTTCCGCGTGCATGCCGTGAGATCTGCCGATCATAACGGTGTTCTTATGCTGCCGCGCCTTGCCGCGCAGGGCCTTTAAAAGAAGCCTAAGGTCATCCAGCAGGATATCCGCCGCCTCCTTCATCATGATGGAGAGCGACGTGTCCAAAACATCGCTTGATGTCATGCCCAGGTGCACGTATTTGGCTTCATCGCCTATATTTTCAGAGAGATTCATAAGGAATGCCACTACATCGTGATTGGTCTTCTTCTCTATCTCTTTTATCCTCTCGACATTAAAGCCTGCCCTCTTTTTTATCGCGCTTAACGCTGCTTTTGGGATCCGGCCTAATCCGGCGAGCGCCTCGCAGGCCGCGATTTCGACATGGAGCATCTTTTTGAATTTATTCTCTTCCTGCCAGATGGCTGACATCTTCGGTAGGGAATATCTCTTTATCATATAATTATCTCCTTTAATGCGGTAGTATTATGTCATATGGGGGTGGAATTGTCAAGGGTATGCAATTTGTAAGGCAGCGGGGCACGCGGGGAAGAATGAATTGTCTCGCGGGCAGGCCTAAAAGAATTGACACTGCGGGGATATTCTGATAACCTATCATACGATATGAAGGTCTATGTCGCAATAATATTGCTGGCGCTGGGGTGCGTGGTCCTATTCGGGTTTAACCTCGGAGATCTAAGCCTGCTTAAAGGTGATGAGAACTACTATTTCTCAAGCGCACGGCGCATGATAGGGGACGGCGACTGGATAACCCCTCGATACCATCATCACATAAGATACGAAAAACCCATCGTTTATTACTGGGTAGTCGCGCTCTTTTTAAAACTCTTTGGGACAAGCTGGCTGGCGGCCCGGATGACCTCTGTACTCTTCGGAACACTTACAGTCATCACCACCTATCTTTTGGCGTTAAGGTTCTTTAACAAAAAGACGGCGCTCTTATCATCCTCTATGCTGGCTACCTCTTTTTTATTCTTTCAATACTCCAGGCTTGCCGTCATAGATATAACATTTTTATTCCTTGTGACTATAAGCCTCTTTTTGTTTCTTAAAGGCGAGAGGGAGAATAAGAGGGGCTTCTTTCTTCTCTCCTATCTTTTTATTGGGCTCTCCATATTGGCGAAAGGGCCTCTTGGGCTTATAATCTTTTTTTTGGTGGTTGCGGCTTACGTAATATCAGCGAGGAAGTACGACATCTTCGGGAGGATGAATATCATCCCGGGTATGTTTATAATCCTCGTAATAAGCCTCCCGTGGCCGATTCTGATGTACAAGATACACGGGCAGGAATATCTCAATCATATCTGGGGCATTGAGGCGGTCGATAAGGCGGTCGGCTCTATTCTCAATTTAAGCGATGTAGAGAATCTGCCTGGCTTCATAATAAGATATCTCGGCTATTATATACCGGTTGTGGTCTTCACGTTCGCCCCGTGGTCGCTCTGTCTGCCGTTGGGGCTTTTTAAGAGGCTTGAGACAAAGAGAAAGGAAGACAGGCTCTTTATACTAAGCTGGTTCTGGGGGGTATTTCTATTTTTTACCATAGTAAGTTTTAAGCATACGCATTACATGCTGCTTTTATCCGTCCCCCTTTCAATGATAGTCGCAAATATATTTTCCGGTAAACGTATAAAGCTGCCGCTTTCTGTCGTCGGAATAACAGCTATTGTCTATATCTCTCTTACAGGATTTATACTCCCGTCATTAAACGACGGCGCATTAAAGGCCTTCTCTTTAACGCTTACCTCCGAGATGGAAAGACAGGATCAGGAAGTGGGAATAGCCTCCAGGGAATTCAATTTAAAAAAGCTTGGTATCTACTTAAATAATCTCGCATCAAGCCCCTATGAACCAAGCGGGGATGATCTCGCCCAGTATAAACTGGTGATTAAAAAGGGGAGGCTCATACCTTTCCTGGAATCGAAAGAGAGAGTCTTTTGCCTGATAACAAAAAGAGATTATATAACCTCTGTGCCCGTTGAACTCCAGCGGAGACTTTACATATTGGAGAAGACCCCGATGTGGAAAAGGTTTAAATTTAAGAGCGCGCTCCCTTATATATTAGATAGAGACTGGGGCGGCATGAAACAAGAGGCATATCTAATCAGCAATCAAATGAGGCCATGACTTAGCGAACGACAGTGAAGCTAAGTCATGTGGCCGAATTTGACCCCCCACCACTTTCAGAAAGTGGTTTGGGATTGAAAATAAAGCTTGGTATGCAAAAATTTCTATGTTTTAAGTTTAAAGCCTGTTTTGAAAGTGGTGGGGGGTTCAATTCGCACGTTCACCCAGCCCCTGCACGCAGGGGCTGGGTTCATAGAAGAGTTTCAAAGAAGATGGATTTACGAAAAATCAAAGATTTTTCGTAAATCCAGTACTCATTGAAGGAGGAGATAATGAGATTCTGGTTAATATTGGGTTTTTTTGGTCAATTTTTATTCTTTATGCGCTTTTTGGTGCAGTGGATTGCGTCGGAGATAAAGAAGAAGAGCGTGATACCCGTCCCGTTCTGGTACTTCTCGCTCGGCGGGAGCATGGTGCTTTTGATCTACGCGATACACAGAAAGGACCCTGTCTTCATACTGGGCCAGTCGCTCGGCTTCATCATATACACCCGCAATCTTATCCTCATCTCCCGCCACAAAGAAAAGAAGGCGCTGGGATAAAAAATCAAAAAAAGCTGCCGGACAAGTATGTCCGGCAGCTTGGTAAACTCATTGGTTAAAATACCTGTGTTTTACCCCTCTTCTTTTACTCCTCGTCTTGAAATCCACTATCCTGATCTGCCCCTAAACCCCATGCTTCAATCTCACGACGCATCGAACGCGACAAAAACGCTCTGGTCTCCTCTTCTTGTGGCAGTTGGTCTTCTACCTCCACTCGTTCCCGTTGCACAGTAACCGCAACTGATGCTCCGGAAGCATATTCGGTATCCGCAGACCCTTCCGGCTTAATATTTTCATCCAGGTTTGTATCTAAATTATCCTGCAAGGATAAGTCCGGGCTTTCCAAATCTGACCCTAGCCCCCATGCCTCGATCTCGCGGCGCATCGATTGCGACAAAACCGCTCTGTTTTTTTCCTCTTCCGGCAGTTGGGCCTCCTCTTCTTCTTCCTTATTTATTGTACCCCTTAGTGCGGCCCCGCGGACAGGTTCGGTATCTACGGATTTTACTGTTTTGGCATCATCGCTGAAACCCGTATCTAACTCGCCTATGGTTATCTCTAAATTATCTTGAGAGACTACATTCGGAATCGCTTTTTTGTCTTTCGAATTTATCCCAAGAATCTCGCGACCGGTCTCTTCTTTTTCTACATTTCCAATTGAAGGCGCTGTATGATTGATTTCACCTATAGCCTTTCCTATAGGTTCTTTGGTAGTGGCGTAGTTTTCAATGCCATTTTTTACATTGATCTTGGTCTCTAAATCTTTGCGGTCCTGCACAAATGTCTCTGGAGTTTTGGCTTCAGATATTATATACCTTTCATTTACATTTTGAATATCCTTACCTTTTGCGACACAGGCAGATATGAAGAGGGTTCCTTGTAGCAAAAGCGCGATAACTACTAATATTGATAAGCGGTTACGCATAACTAACCTCCTTATTTTGGGCTTTTTATATTTTTTTACTTACCACAGAAAAAAAATACTTCGATAATTAGTATACACGAAGCACAAACCAAATGCAAAGGAAAAATCTACCTTTTTTTTATTTTACATAGTATCCATTGTGTACGACTAGCGTAGACTGGTTAATAGATAGTTGGTTGTCTTTTGTGTATAATATTAAGGGGGTGTTCTATGAGTGATAAGGAATTGGTTTTTAGGACGCGTAAGAGGATTATGGAAGATTGGAGATAT